>NZ_JAJSRO010000030.1:0-66513 GCF_021283425.1 Pseudomonas sp. NMI542_15
TTCGCTGTTCGCTGTTCGCTGTTCGCTGTTCGCGTTCAGGTGTGAGCATCAACAATGAGTCAACATTCATTTTCAAAGGTGGCGCCAAATCACCTTTCCGCCCTTACGGCGGGTCACTTTTTGTCAAACGCGACAAAAAGTAACCAAAAAACGCTGGCTCCCATCATCCGGCCCCTGCGCTGCGCTCCGGGGTCCCCTCGCTCCGGGCTTGCTCCCGGGAGGACCGCGCTGCAGGCCCCATCCTGGGGCCCAGCGCTTGACGGGCATCCATGCCCGTCACCTCCCTCCGCAAGCCCTACGCTCGGCCTCCTGAAGTCGCAATCCGCGTCGCCTGGGCTATCGCGCGCTTAGAAGCAAAAGCCGAAGCAAGAGCAAACGGTGGGGAACCCGGCGAACCCAGCCGGCCTCTCAATTCAACAGGCCTTCTTTAGAGGACGCCGCACATGAAATGCCTGATGCCTTGGTTAATCGCAGCCAGCCTGGCAGGTTGCGGCGAAACAGCCCTGTTGAGCGTAAACGACGGCAGCGGGCCAAACCCCCGCCTCCCCACCCCCGTCACAACACTGATCCCCACCGTAAATATCGCCCCTGCAGTGGGCTGGCCAAAGGGCAGCAAGCCGACCCCGGCACCAGGCACCCAGGTCAAAGCCTTCGCCAGCGGCCTCGACCACCCGCGCTGGCTCTACTTGCTGCCCAACGGCGATGTACTGGTGGCAGAGACCAACGCGCCACCCAAGCCCGAAGATGGCAAGGGCATTCGCGGCTGGGCCATGGACAAGGCGATGAAACGTGCCCGCGCGACCGTACCCAGCGCCAACCGTATAACCCTGCTGCGCGATGCCGACCATGACGGGGTGGCAGAAACTCGCACCCCTTTCATCGAAGGGCTCAACTCACCCTTCGGCATGACCCTGGTGGGCAAGGACTTGTACGTGGCCGACACCGACAGGCTGCTGCGCTTTCACTATGAACCGGGCGCCATGCAGATAACCGATAAAGGCCACCCGGTGACCGCGCTGCCCGGCGGGCCGCTGAACCATCACTGGACCAAGAACGTGATCGCAAGCCCCGATGGCAAGAAGCTTTATGTGACGGTTGGCTCGAACAGCAACATCGGGGAAAACGGTATGCAGAAGGAGCAAGGCCGCGCCGCTATCTGGGAAGTGGACCCCGTAAGCGGCAAGCACCGGCTGTTCGCCACCGGCCTGCGCAACCCCAACGGCCTGGCCTGGGAGCCACACAGCAACGTCTTGTGGACAGCAGTCAATGAACGTGACGAAATCGGCAGCGACCTGGTGCCTGATTACATCACCTCGGTAAAAGACGGCGGCTTCTATGGCTGGCCATACAGCTACTACGGGCAGCATGTAGATCACCGGGTACATCCACAGGCCCCGCAAAAGGTGGCCCAGGCCCTGGCGCCAGACTATGCGGTCGGCCCGCATACCGCATCCCTGGGGCTGGCATTCACCGAGCCTGGTGTACTGCCGCCGCCTTTCGATCAGGGGGCATTGGTCGGCCAGCACGGGTCGTGGAACCGTAAACCACACAGCGGCTACAAAGTGCTGTTCGTACCTTTCGACCGCTCAGGCAAACCTGCCGGCCGCCCCATCGACCTGCTCACGGGGTTTCTCGACCAAGAGGGCAAGGCGATGGGGCGTCCGGTGGGCGTGATCAACGATGGGCAACGCGGTGTATTGGTGGCCGACGATGTCGGCAATGTGATCTGGCGGGTGAGCAAAGCACCTTGAAACCGGGCGGCCTGTATCAGCCCCGTTGAACGGGGCCGCTGCTACAGGCGTTGATCATCAGGGGTTCTGCGCCAGATGCCCTTGCGGAATCACACGCTTGGCTTGAAGGTAAGCCTTGGCCCAATAGCTGTTGGACAGATAGTCCAGGCGCACCGTGCCACCCGTGGAAGGCGCATGCACAAAACGCCCTTCCCCTACATAAATGCCAGCATGACTGACTTGCGAACCGCCACTGGTGGCAAAGAACACCAGGTCGCCGGATTGCAGTGCCTTGGCATCCACCGTAGGTGCACGCATGACGATCATCTCCCGCGTTGAACGCGGCAAGCTGATACCGGCCGCGTCACGGTAGACGTATTTGATCAAACCACTGCAGTCGAAGCCGGAGTCCGGGGTGTTGCCGCCCCAGCGATAGGGCGTGCCCACCAGGCCAATGGCGCGGATCAATACGTCATCGGCAATCGGCGAAGGGCTTGGCTGGCTGTAAGTAACCTGCGGCGTAACCACAGGGGCCGGCGCAGGCGCACGGCTGGAGCAGGCAGCAAGCAATGCTGCCAGGGAGAGAAATGCAAAGCGCGCCATCTTTATCATGGCCAGAACATCCTGTCTGAGACCGCTGCGCTGCAGCCGAAAAGAGTTGAGAATTTAGATTAGACGCTTTCTGTAAATGCGCACGGCGGCGAGCTTTTTTCAAAGCATCGCCGCCGCAGCAGGATATATCATTTTGCTATCAGTTGCGCGCGATGTTGGTCGGCGCCATGGCCAAGGCACGCTTGGCTTCAATGAAGGTCTTGCTCCAGTAGCGGTCACCGAGGCTGTCGATGCGAACGCCACCGCTGCGGCGGCTGCTGGAGTGGATGAACTGGTTGTCACCCAGGTAGATCCCGGCATGGCTCACACGACCGCGGCCGTTGGTGCTGAAGAACAGCAGGTCACCTGGCTTGAGCTTGTTGCGGGCCACTTTCGGGGCATCGACGTTGATCATTTCACGCGTGGAACGCGGCAGGGTCATGCCCGCTTCTTCGCGGAACAGATAGCCGATGAAACCGCTGCAGTCGAAACCGGACTTTTCCGAGGTACCACCGAAGCGGTAGCGGGTGCCGATCAACGACATGCCGCGCTCGAGAATGCTGTCCGCCAGTACCGGCAACTGGTAAGGCTTGCTGTTGCTGGAGAAAGCCTCCAGGTCATCTTCAGTGGCCAGCTCTTCCGGTTCGCCGAATACCGACGAAGGCGAGGCCTTGGCCTTGATTGCCGATTGTGCGGCGATCGGGGTGTGATCCTGGGGCTGCAGCGCTGAATGAGAAGCTGGGCCTTGGGCCGCGCAGCCAAAAAGCAGGGTCACGAGTGCGAGTGGCACGAGGGGTGCGAAGCGCTTTAGCATGGGCACGACCGTGTCTGTAATCCTTTAGAGGGGGAAACTATGCCCTCTATCATGGCCATTTGCAAATTTTATCGAAAAAGATGTGACTTTTCTGTTTTGCCGCTCTGGCCCAGCGTTTTCAGGGGATTACCAGCCCAGGGTTTCCTTGAGAAACGGGATGGTCAGCTTGCGTTGTGCCTGCAGCGAGGCCTGGTCGAGGCGTTCGAGCAGGTCGAATAGCGCACTCATGCTGCGCGCACCGCGGGTGAGAATGAAGTGGCCGACTTCGTCGGTAAGGTGCAGGCCGCGGCGCGAAGCACGCAACTGCAGGGCACGCAGCTTGTCTTCATCGGACAAGCCACGCATCTGAAACACCAGCGCCAGGGTCAGCCGCGACTTTAGGTCCGGCAGCTTGATCGGCAGCTCCCGTGGCGATGCCGAGGCGGCCAGCAACAGGCGACGGCCACTGTCGCGCAGGCGGTTGAACAGGTGGAACATGGCCTCTTCCCAGTCTGCCTTGCCGGCGATCACATGCAGGTCGTCGATGCACACGAGCTCGTACTGGGCCAGGTAGTCGAGCACCTCCACACCCCGATCGAGCAGTTGCGCCAATGGCAGGTAGACAGCGGGCTCGCCGCGTTGCTGGAAACGGTGGGTGGCGGCCTGCAACAGGTGGCTACGGCCAACACCCTGCTTGCCCCACAGATAGATAAGGCTCTCGGTCCAGCCGGCGTCGGCTTCGCATAGCCGCTCGACGTAACCCAATGCCGCAGCATTGGCGCCCGGATAGTAGTTGATGAAGGTGGCGTCATCGCGCAGGCGCACACCCAGGGGCAACTGGATCGGTGGTTTCATGCTCGCGGGCGGTCGGCAGGACCGCAGGGGGCCTTTGGTGAACAATCTGCAAAGTCTATACCCGCAACGCGGGGCGCACAATCACGGCAATGGATAGCACAAGCAAAATCAACAAGTTGCGCTATTTTGCCGCTGACATCGATCCCTGTGGGAGCGGGCGCGTGCGCGAACACCGGCAAAGCCGGTGCCATGCACCTTGTTACATGCTTGGCGGGCATGCCCGCTCCCACAGGTTTGGCACAGACCTGTCCCTCACAGCTCCGGGTCAATGTCCCCGGCGTACATGTCCGATTCTTTGTACAGGTCATGGGCATGGCGCAGCAGCACCATGATCACCGCCGCCACCGGCAGGGCCAGCAGCACCCCGGTAAAGCCGAACAGCTCACCACCGGCAAGAATGGCAAAGATCACCGCCACCGGGTGCAGCCCGATACGATCGCCTACCAGCAGCGGGGTCAGCACCATGCCTTCCAGCGCCTGCCCGACCATGAACACCGCAACGATACCCAGCATCGGGTACAGGTCACCGCCAAACTGGAACAGGCCGGCCACCAGCGCGGCACCAATGCCGATGATGAAGCCCATGTAAGGCACGATGGCCGCAAGGCCCGCAAGCATGCCGATCAGCAGGCCGAGTTCAAGCCCCACCAGCATGAGCCCGGCTGAATAGATGATGCCCAAAGCCACCATCACCATGAGTTGCCCGCGCACGAATGCCCCCAGCACTTCATGGCATTCGCCAGCCAGGCCCACTACTTGCGGTTCACGCTGGCGCGGTAGCAGGCCGCGCAGCTTGCCCATCATCAGGTCCCAATCGCGCAGCAGATAAAAACCCACCACAGGGATCAGCACCATGTTCGCCAGCCAGGCCATCAATGCCAGGCTCGAGGCAGTGGCCTGAGACAACAGCATGCCAACGATATCGGTGGTCTGCCCCATGTGCGCGCCGATGGCGGCCTTGATCTTGTCGAACTTCCAGAAACCATCGGCCAGGCCCAGGCGACCCTGCACCCAAGGCAGCGCCACCTGTTCGAGCCAATCGAGCATCTGCGGCGCCAGTTCGTACAGGCGCACCAGCTGCTTGGCAAGCATCGGCACCAGCACCAACAACAGGGCGAGCATCAGCAGGGTGAACAGGCTGAACACCACCACAACGCCCCAGGTGCGCGACAGGCCCAGGCGCTCGAGGCGGTCAACCAGCGGGTCGGCCAGGTAGGCCAGCAGGATGCCTACCAGGAACGGCGTAAGGATATTGTGCAAGCTATAAAGCAGCACAGCGATCAGCAGAGCAACACCCAGCCAGATCCAGCGACGAACATCGGTCACGGTATGCTCCTCTTACCAGCGAAAACGCAGGCCGTCGAACGGCTTGGGCGCAGGTGTGGCCGGCGCGGGTTGCTCACCCGTTGCACTCGCAGACGGGGCTGGTGCGGGGGGCATTGCGGGCGCCTGGTCGGCAGGCAGTTCCTGCAACTTGGCCAGGCCAAGCTGGGCACGCAATTGCTCGCGGTTGCCGGTCACGCCATAGGTCAGGGTGGTGCCTTCGGCCATCTGCAGGCGCGGGCCGTAAGGCTCAAGCACACGGGCAAGCTCGGCATAACGCTGCAGGCTCATCCCCTGCACTTGCACCTGCATCTGGCTGCTGGCGCCCGGACGGGCGACATAACGCGGCGCCAGACGGCTGCTTACCGCCAACATCACCGCATCGGCCAAGGCTGCCGGGTCGGCCCCCTCGGCCGTGCCCTGCTCACGCTGGTCGCCCAGCCACAACTGCCACTTGCCCTGCCACTTTCCGTCGGCTTCCTGGGCATGTACCGCCAGCAAGGCGTCGGCGCCGTAGCGTTCAGAGGCCTCGCGCAGTGGGGCCGGGTCGCTGCCTTCGATCTGCTTGGCATTGGCCACCAGTTGCTCCTGCAGGTCGGCCAGTGGCAGGCGCAGCGGCAGACCACGGTGCTGGGCGGCACGACGCAAAGGCTGGGCGCTGGCCTGACCATCACCGACCAGGCTACTGCCTTCGACGCTGTCATTCAGCCACCAGCCGAGAATCGATGGCCGATTGCTACCCCACAGCGCGAGGCCGGCCTTGCGCAGGGCGCGCTCGGTACTACCCGGGTCGAACTCGACCAGCACCGACTCGGGCGGGCCGGCTTCGCTGCCGACCTGGTTGATGATTTGCTGCGGATCCTTGCGCAGGTCGGCCAACGCCGGGCTCTGCGCTGCCTTTGGGTCGCCGGTCAGGCGCAGCACCAGCGTGTCGAGGGCTTTGGCGGTGGCAGCGGTACGGGCTTCGGCGCCCTGCCCGGTGACCGGCTCGCGCACCTGATAAAGGCCGGAAACATTTTCAGCCAAGGCAGTGGCCGAGATCAGGGCCAGGCAACCGGTTGCCAGAATATTGAACAAACGCATGGAGGATTCCTGTCCAGTTACCGCAATGTCTATACCTTATACACGGGGGCGCAAGGTAACCAGTCGTGAGAGGGTGAAAGATTGGTTGCGGGGTGTTGTCGGGAGCGTGCGCCGGGTCGGACAGGTGTTCGCCACGACAGGTTCAGTGCCTGGGCGAGCGAGCGCCGCCCGCTCGACGCATCGCAAGCGAAGTTCGCGCCTGGATCTGTTTCGGGCCAATGTCGCTTGTGCCTGAGCGCTCAACCGCCTTGTTTGTCCGGCAAGATAGCCATTTTCATGCCCTGCCCGTCGGCCTGAGGATGGCCGCTGCCCGGCAACCCTGATAAAATCGCGCGCCTTCACAGACCACTGACGTTTCAGGCAGCCGCCGCTTACCCGCCGGTCTTGGCCGTCATGGTCGTTTTTAAGAATCCCTCCCTCCTAAAGGCCTGGATCAATGAGCAAGCAACCCTCCCTGAGCTACAAGGACGCCGGTGTAGACATCGACGCCGGCGAAGCACTGGTCGAACGCATCAAGGGCGTGGCAAAACGCACCGCACGCCCTGAAGTCATGGGTGGCCTGGGCGGCTTCGGCGCCCTCTGCGAGATCCCGGCCGGCTATAAGCAGCCAGTACTGGTCTCCGGCACCGACGGCGTCGGCACCAAGCTGCGCCTGGCGCTGAACCTGAACAAGCACGACAGCATCGGCCAGGACCTGGTCGCCATGTGCGTCAACGACCTGGTGGTGTGCGGTGCCGAGCCGCTGTTCTTCCTCGACTACTACGCCACCGGCAAACTGAATGTTGACGTGGCTGCCACCGTGGTTACCGGCATTGGCGCCGGTTGCGAACTGGCTGGTTGCTCGCTGGTGGGTGGTGAAACCGCCGAAATGCCTGGTATGTACGAAGGCGAAGACTACGACCTGGCCGGCTTCTGCGTCGGCGTGGTGGAAAAGGCCGAGATCATCGACGGCTCCAAGGTTGCCACTGGCGACGCGCTGATCGCCCTGCCGTCTTCGGGCCCGCACTCCAACGGCTACTCGCTGATCCGCAAGATCCTCGAAGTGTCCGCCACCGACATCGAGAACACCCAGCTGGACGGCAAACCGCTGACCGACCTGCTGATGGCGCCTACCCGCATCTACGTCAAGCCGCTGCTGCAGCTGATCAAGAACACCGGTGCCGTGAAGGCCATGGCCCACATCACCGGTGGCGGCCTGCTGGACAACATCCCGCGCGTACTGCCGAAAAACGCCCAGGCCGTGGTTGACGTAGCCAGCTGGCAGCGCCCGGTGGTGTTCGACTTCCTGCAGGAAAAAGGCAACGTCGACGAGCATGAGATGCACCGTGTGCTGAACTGCGGCGTGGGCATGGTCATTTGCGTAGCCCAGGATCAGGTCGAAGCTGCCCTGAACGAACTGCGCGCCGCCGGTGAGCAGCCATGGGTGATCGGCCACATCGCCGAAGCCGCCGAAGGCGCCGCCCAGGTCGAGCTGCAAAACCTCAAGGCACACTGATGCCAAGCAAGACCTGCAATGTAGTGGTGTTGCTGTCGGGCTCCGGCAGCAACCTGCAAGCCCTGATTGACAGCTGCCAAGGCCAAAACAGCCCGGTGCGCATCCGTGCGGTGGTTTCCAACCGCGCCGATGCCTACGGCCTGCAACGCGCAGCGGCGGCCGGCATCGACACCGTCGTGCTCGACCACACCCAGTTCGACGGCCGTGAGGCCTTCGATGCCGCGCTGATGGCGCGCATCGACGGCTTCGCTCCCGACCTGGTGGTGCTGGCCGGTTTCATGCGCATCCTCAGTGGCGGCTTTGTGCGCCACTATCAAGGCCGCCTGCTCAACATTCACCCGTCGTTGCTGCCCAAATACAAGGGCCTGCATACCCATCGCCGGGCGCTTGAGGCAGGCGACGCCGAACATGGCTGCAGCGTACACTTCGTGACGGAGGAACTCGATGGCGGCCCACTGGTCGTACAGGCTGTGGTACCGGTTGCGTCTGACGACACCGTCGAAAGCCTGGCCCAGCGGGTACACCATCAGGAACACCTGATCTATCCGCTGGCAGTGCGCTGGTTCGCTGAAGGGCGCTTGCGCCTTGGCGAACAGGGTGCATTACTGGATGGCCAGCCGCTGGCGGCCAGCGGCCACTTGATTCGATCCTAGGAGAATTTATGCGTCGCGCCCTGCTCTTGGCTCTTGCCGTGCTTGCCCTGCCCCTCCAGGCAGCTGACCTCAAGCCTTTCTCGGCCAGCTACACCGCCGACTGGAAGCAGCTGCCCATGAGTGGCACCGCCGAGCGCAGCCTGGTCAAGAATGCCAACGGTACCTGGGACCTTAACTTCAAGGCTTCCATGATGATCGCCAGCCTGACCGAGCAAAGCACCCTGCGCCTGGAAAACGACACCCTGCTGCCGCAGAAGTACCATTTCGAGCGCGGCGGCCTGGGCAAAGCCAAGAAGGTCGACCTGAACTTCGACTGGACCGGCAAGAAGGTCACCGGCAGCGACCGTGGCGATGCCATCAACCTGCCACTGATCCGCGGCGTGCTGGACAAGTCGTCCTACCAGCTGGCGCTGCAGCATGACGTGGCGGCCGGCAAGAAGAGCATGACCTACCAGGTGGTCGACGGTGACGAGATCGACACCTACGACTTCCGTGTACTGGGTACCGAAAAGGTCACCACCAAGACCGGCCAGGTCGATGCCGTGAAGGTCGAGCGCGTGCGCGACCCAAGCCAGAGTAAACGCATCACCGAGCTGTGGTTCGCCAAGAGTTGGGACTACCTGCTGGTGCAACTGCGCCAGGTCGAGACTGATGGCAAGGAGTATGTGATCGTGCTGCAGGATGGCACGGTCGATGGCAAGCCGGTGAAGGGCAACTGACCCCGCACTGCCAGCAGCACCCGAAGCCCCGCTCAGTGCGGGGCTTTTTGTGCCTGCCCTGCACCGCCATCGCTTCATGAAACTTGTTTCATGCCCGTTTTATTTACTTAGCCTGCTAACAAACTCTATAAAGAGGGTGTGCGACACACTGTCGCAGCCAACTGAAGAAGTGGAGTTTACCGATGACAGTCCAAGTAACCGAACGCGACGAATCGAAAATGTCCCACGAAGGCCTGGCCGCTGGCGTGCGGATCTGGGATGTGCACCAACAAGGCCAACTGGTGGGCATGTTCCACAATGAACACGAAGCACACCAGTACCGCGCAGAGCTGGAAGACCTGGAAAGCCAGCGCACCACGCAGTAGCCCTCTTCAAATAAAAAACCCCGCCAAGGCGGGGTTTTTGGTTTTTACCACATCAGATCGTCCGGGATCTTGTAGGCCGCGTACGGGTCATCCTCGTCCGCTTCCTCGACATGGGTGTTGAGCAGCAGAATGCGGTTGGGGTCGCGCTCCTGGATCTTGACCGCCGCCTCACGAGGAATGACCTCGTAGCCGCCGGCATGGGCCACGACCGCCAGTGCGCCGTTACTCAACTTGGTCCGCATCAGGGCATTGACAGCAATGCGCTTGACCTTCTTGTCGTCGACAAAGTTGTAGTAGTCCTCGGTGTTCAGCTTGGGCAGGCGCGTGGCTTCGATCAATTGCTTGACCTGCGCGGCACGGGCCTTCTGCTCAGCCTTTTCCTGCTGCTGGCGATTCAGCTCCTGGTCGCGCTTGACCTTTTCGGCCATGGCTTCCTTGGCAATGCGCTGTTGGCTGTCGTCGACTTCGACCTGGCCTTTGTGCTCCATGCGCTTCTGTTTCTTTTCAGCTTTGTTGGTCTGCGAGACCTGTTTCTGGTTGACCAGACCGGCTTTGAGCAATTGGTCGCGAAGGGAAAGGCTCATGAATGTTCACTCACTTATGCAACAGCTCAGCCGCAGCTGGGCAGGTTCTTTTCCTGACGCTTGGCTTCACCCCAAAGGGCGTCCAGTTCGTCAAGGTCACAATCTTCAATGGGGCGACCACTGTCGCGCAACGCCTGTTCGATAAAACGGAAACGTCGCTCGAACTTGCGGTTGGCGCGGCGCAGGGCGTTTTCCGGGTCTTGCTTGAGGTGGCGGGCCAGGTTGACGGCGGCGAACAGCAGGTCGCCCACCTCGTCTTCAAGCGCATCGGCATCACCGTCGGCCATGGCCTGAAGCACTTCATCCAGCTCTTCGCGCACCTTGTCCAGCACCGGCAATGCAGCAGGCCAGTCGAAACCGACCGTGGCCGCACGCTTTTGCAGTTTGGCTGCCCGCGACAGGGCCGGCAAGGCTGACGGTACATCGTCGAGCAACGACAGTTGCTCGGGTGTGCTTTTCTCGGCCCGCTCCTGGGCCTTGATCTCTTCCCAGCGTGACTTGACCTGGGCCTCGTTCAGGCTGGGCGTATCCAGCGGCGCATACAGCTCGCCGGTAGGGAATACATGTGGGTGGCGGCGGATCAGCTTGCGGGTGATGCTGTCGACCACGCCATCGAACTCGAAACGGCCCTCTTCCCGGGCCAGTTGGCTGTAGTAGACCACCTGGAACAGCAAGTCGCCCAGCTCACCCTGCAGGTGCTCGAAATCGCCGCGCTCGATGGTGTCGGCGACTTCGTAGGCTTCTTCGATGGTGTGCGCAACGATACTCGCGTAGTTCTGCTGAAGATCCCACGGGCAGCCATATTGCGGGTCGCGCAGGCGGGCCATGAGGTGCAGCAGGTCTTCGAGGGTGTAGGTCATCTAGACAGGTCCTTCGGCAGTGGCTTCTTCGCAGGCTTGCCCGCGAAGAAGGCCACGCAATCTCAAGGGGTTCTATTACGCCGCGTCTCGATGATGTTCGGCAACTGCGAAATCCGCCCCAGCAGGCGCCCCAGCGCATCCAGGCCTGGAATCTCGATGGTCAGCGACATCAACGCAGTGTTGTCTTCCTTGTTCGATCGGGTGTTCACCGCCAGCACGTTGATCTTCTCGTTCAGCAGCACCTGCGACACGTCGCGCAGCAACCCCGGGCGGTCGTAGGCACGGATAACGATGTCGACCGGATAGGTCTGCACCGGGATCGGCCCCCAGCTCACCTGGATCATGCGCTCCGGCTCCTTGCCCGCCAGCTGCAGCACCGAGGCGCAATCCTGGCGGTGGATACTCACGCCACGGCCCTGGGTGATATAACCGACGATGGCGTCGCCCGGCAGCGGCTGGCAGCAGCCGGCCATCTGCGTCAGCAGGTTGCCGACCCCCTGAATCTGGATGTCGCCACGCTTGCCGCTGCGCGGCCCGGTAGGTTTGCGCGGGACCAGTTCGATCTGCTCGATACGCTCGGGCTCCAGCAATTGCTGGGCGGCGTTGACCAGGTGGGCCAGGCGCAGGTCGCCCGCGCCAAGCGAGGCGAACATGTCCTCGGCAGTCTTGACGTTGGTCTTCTCTGCCAGGCGCTCGAAGTCCACCTGCGGCAAACCCAGGCGGCTGAGCTCGCGTTCGAGCAGGGTTTTGCCGGCGGCTACGTTCTGGTCGCGCGCCTGCAGCTTGAACCAGTGCACGATCTTTGCCCGCGCCCGCGAGGTGGTGACGTAGCCCAGGTTGGAGTTCAACCAGTCACGGCTGGGGTTGCCGTGCTTGCTGGTGATGATCTCCACCTGCTCACCGGTCTGCAGGCTGTAGTTCAGCGGCACGATACGGCCGTTGATCTTGGCACCCCGGCAGTTGTGGCCGATCTCGGTGTGCACACGGTAGGCGAAGTCCAGCGGGGTCGCGCCCTTGGGCAAGTCGATGGCGTGGCCGTCAGGGGTGAACACATAGACCCGGTCCGGCTCGATGTCGACCCGCAACTGATCGACCAGGCCACCGATGTCGCCCAGCTCTTCGTGCCATTCCAGCACCTGGCGCAGCCAGGAGATCTTCTCTTCGTAATGGTTGGAGCTGGGCTTGACGTCGGTGCCCTTGTAGCGCCAGTGGGCGCAAACCCCCAGCTCGGCCTCTTCATGCATGCCGTGGGTGCGGATCTGCACCTCCAGCACCTTGCCCTCGGGGCCGATCACTGCGGTGTGCAGCGAGCGGTAGCCGTTTTCCTTGGGGTTGGCGATGTAGTCGTCGAACTCTTTGGGGATGTGCCGCCACAGCGTGTGCACGATACCCAGCGCGGTGTAGCAGTCGCGAATTTCCGGCACCAGCACACGCACTGCACGCACGTCGTAGATCTGGCTGAATTCCAGGCCTTTGCGCTGCATCTTGCGCCAGATCGAATAAATATGCTTCGCCCGGCCGCTGATGTCGGCATTGACGCCCGTGGCCAGCAGCTCGTTCTGCAACTGGTTCATCACGTCGCTGATGAAGCGTTCGCGGTCCAGCCGGCGTTCGTGCAGCAGTTTGGCGATCTGCTTGTACTGGTCGGGTTCGAGGTAGCGGAAAGACAGGTCTTCCAGCTCCCACTTGATGTGGCCGATACCCAGGCGGTGCGCCAGCGGCGCATAGATGTCGAACACCTCACGCGCGACACGCAGGCGTTTCTCGTCGTCGGCGGCCTTGACCGCACGGATTGCACAGGTACGCTCGGCCAGCTTGATCAGTGCCACACGCACATCGTCGACCATGGCCACGAGCATCTTGCGCAGGTTCTCGACCTGCGCCTGCGAACCCAGCACCAACGACTGCCGCGGGCTGAGACTGGCGCTGATGGCCGCCATGCGCAACACGCCGTCGATCAGCTTGGACACCACCGGCCCGAACCGCTGGCTGACCTCGGCCAGGGTCACTTTGCCTTCGCGTACCGAACGGTAGATGACCGCTGCCACCAGGGAGTCCTGGTCAAGCTTGAGGTCTGCCAGAATTTCGGCAATTTCCAGGCCTGCCTGGAAACTGGACGTACCGTCCGCCCAGGAATGCTTGGCCGGGTTGCCCTTCTTCTCGATCTCATGGGCAAACTCGCAGGCTTCTTTGAGCGCTGCGCGATCCAGTGCCGAATCGACGCTTACCACATGGTCCAACCATCCTTCGAGATTGATACTGCCGTCGGTGTTGACCGGCTGGTGCACTCTCACCTGTACCATCTTTGTTTTACCTTTCCATACAGCGCGCCACGCGGGAGCGCTGGAGATCACCGTACGGCAACCATTCCATGGAAGCCGCACCAAGGGGCCACTCTGCTAGCCCGCTTCGAATAACGCCATGGCCTCGACATGCGCCGTTTGAGGAAACATGTCGAGAATCCCGGCCCTTTTTAACCGGTACCCCTGGCCGACCAGCACCTGCGCGTCTCGCGCCAGCGTGGCCGGGTTGCACGATACGTAGACCAGCCGTTTGGCCTTGAGGCGTGCGATGCCTTGCACCACCTCGAACGCACCGTCGCGCGGTGGATCCAAGAGTACCGCAGAAAAGCCTTCGGCGGCCCATCCGGTGCCTGCCAAAGGCTGCGATAAATCGGCCTGAAAAAACCGTGCGTTATGCACATTGTTGTTCCGGGCATTGGCCGCGGCCCGATCGACCATGGCCTGAACACCTTCTACCGCCACTACCTCGCGCGCCTTGCGGGCCAGCGGCAGGGCAAAGTTGCCCAAGCCGCAGAACAGGTCAAGCACCCGCTCGTCGGCTTGCGGTGCCAGCCAGGCCAGGGCCTGCTCGATCATCGCCGTGTTGACCTGGGCATTCACCTGCACGAAGTCACCAGGGCGCCAGGCCAGTTCCAGCTGCCACGGCGCCAGGGCAAAGCCCAGTTGTGCGGCAGGGTCCACCGGCGCCGGCTCATCTTCACCCTGCAGCCACAGCTGGGCATTGGCCTGTTCGCAGAACGCCTGCAGCTTTGCCAGGTCGTCTGCCGGCAGCGGCGCGACGTGGCGCACCAACACCGCCTCGGCGGTACCGCTGAACAGTTCCACATGGCCCACCGCCTGCGGTTTGCTCAACGAGCGCAGCACCGTCGGCAAGTGACGCAAAATCGATTGCAAGGGCTGTACCAGCACCGCGCAATCGTCGATGGCAATAATGTCCTGGCTGGCTTCGGCACGGAAGCCCACCTCCAGCTGACGCGCCTTGACGTCCCAGCGCACGGCCACACGGGCCCGGCGCCGGTAGCCGAATTCCGGCCCGCTCAGGGGCGCGGCCCATTCCTCGGGTTGCACGCCGGCCACCCGCTGCAGTTGCTCGGCAAGGGTGCGCTGCTTGAGTGCCAGCTGCGCTTCATGGGGCAGGTGCTGCAGGTTGCAGCCACCACAGCGCGCATAATGGCGGCACGGCGCCTCACGGCGCTCGGGGCTGGCCTGCAGCAGCCGCTCCAGGCGGGCCTCGATCACTTTGCCACGGGCGTTGAGCACCCGCGCCTCCACGGCCTCACCGGCAAGGGCACCACTGACGAACCAGGTGCGCCCGTCAAGGAAGGCGATGCCACGGCCGTCACCGGCCAGGCGCTCGATGTCCAGGCGCTGCTTCTTGCCCACGGGGACCTGGGGGGTGCGGTTGCCGCCGGCCGGCTGGAAGCGCAGGCCGCTGTTGCTTTTTTTCTTGGACATTTAGCTCGGATCAAACAGGCCGGTGGACAGGTAACGGTCGCCGCGGTCGCAGATGATGGCAACCATCACGGCATTTTCCACCTCGCGGGAGAGGCGCAGCATGGCTGCAACCGCACCACCAGAGGACACGCCGCAGAAAATGCCCTCTTCACGGGCAAGGCGGCGGGTGGTGTCTTCGGCTTCCTGCTGCGACATGTCGACCACACGGTCGACACGGGTGGCGTCGAAGATTTTCGGCAGGTATTCCTCGGGCCAGCGGCGAATGCCCGGGATAGCCGAGCCTTCCATCGGTTGCAGGCCGATGATCTGCACCGCCGGGTTCTGCTCCTTGAGGTATTGCGAGCAACCCATGATGGTGCCGGTAGTGCCCATGGAACTGACAAAATGGGTGATGCTGCCCTGTGTCTGCTGCCAGATCTCAGGGCCGGTGCTGTTGTAGTGGGCAATCGGATTGTCGCCGTTGGCGAACTGGTCAAGCACCAGGCCGCGGCCTTCGGCTTGCAGTTTCTCGGCCAGGTCGCGGGCGCCTTCCATACCCTCCTCCTTGGTCACCAGGATCAGCTCGGCGCCGTAGGCGGTCATGGCGGCCTTGCGCTCGGCGGTGGAGTTGTCGGGCATGATCAAGATCATCTTGTAGCCCTTGATCGCCGCCGCCATTGCCAGGGCAATACCGGTATTGCCGGACGTGGCTTCGATCAGGGTGTCGCCGGGCTTGATCTGGCCACGCAATTCGGCGCGGGTGATCATCGACAGCGCCGGGCGGTCCTTCACCGAGCCGGCAGGATTGTTACCTTCGAGCTTGAGCAGGAGGGTGTTGCTGGTTTCACCAGCAATGCGCTGCAGGCGAACCAGGGGCGTATTGCCGACGCAATCGGCGATGGTTGGGTACTGCAAGGTCATGGTGTATTTCACAATCCGGACGGCAGGGGCGCCTATCATACCGGCAAACCCTTCGCGGCCATATCACGCAATCTGTGGTGTATATAGCTACAAGCTATAACGCGAACCTGTGCGGGCTTCTTCGCGGGTAAACCCGCTCCCACAGGTACTCCACTGGCCTCAAGCGTAGTGGTGACCCTGTGGGAGCGGGTTTACCCGCGAAGGGGCCGGCGCATGTAACGGCAACCTCATCCACAGCCGCAGCCCACGCTTGCCATTCTGCGCCCACAAAGTGCCGCCTTGGCGCTGAATGGCACTGCGGGCGATGCTCAAGCCCAGGCCGAACCCCCCATCCCCCGGCCGAGAACCGTCCAGCCGCGAGAACGGGGCGAAGATCCGCTCCAGGTCTTCTTCAGCCACACCGCCGCCCTCGTCCTCCAGCCACAGCCGCCAATAACTGCCTTCGGGCTGACCACCCAGCCGCACCACCCCCTCGGCCGGCGAGTGACGAATGGCGTTGCGCAAGATGTTTTCCAGTGCCTGGGCCAAGTGGTTGAGGTTGCCCTGCACCCAACAGTCGGCCGGTACTTCGCAGCGCAGGCGCGCGGGAGACCAGCCGCTTTCGTAGCTGGCATTCTCTGCCAGCAGTTCCCAAAGCGCGTGGACTTCGATGGGCTCCAGGTTCATCGGCGCACGTTCGGCGTCCTGCCAGGCCAACTGCAGGGTGTCCTCCACCAACTGCTGCATGCAGTCCACTTCACGGGTCAGGCGTTCGCGCAGGCGCTGCAGGTCGGTTTCGCCGTCGCATGCCACCCGCAAGCGGCTCAGCGGTGTGCGCATTTCGTGGGACAGGTCGCGCAGCAACTGCTGCTGCATGGCCACCGTGCCCTGCAGGCGCTCGGCCATCTGGTCAAAGGCGCGGGCCAGTTCGCCCAGCTCGTCATGGCGTGCGATAGTGCGCGAGTCGAGGCGAGCCGATAACTGATCGGCGCGCCAGGCATTGGCCTGCTCGCGAAGCTGATTCAGCGGCACGATCAACATGCGGTACAGGCCCACGCACAACAGCAAGGTGAACAGGCCAGGGATGACGCCGTTGGTGACGATGCGCCACAGCAACCGGTACTGGTCCGGATTGAACCGCTGTGGCAGTTCGATCACCACCATGCCCTGCTCAGGCGCCCCCGGGAACGGTATACGTACCCACGGCTGGTCGACGCTGCGCCGGCTCATCGGCCAGTCGACACCCCGCAGGCGCGTCAGCCGCTGCATGATCTGCGGGTCGAGGGTGGCGCTGTCGAGCGGCCTCAGGTTGATATCGAGCACGCCAACCCAGCCCCGTTCGCGCTGGTGCATCGTCGCCACCCACTGGTCAAGCCCTGCCCGGCCGCCGCTGCGCCAGGCCTGTTCAGCCTCGCCGGCATAGCCACGCAACACCTGCCGCGCCGGCTCCGAGAGGAAGGCATTCTGGATTTCCATGTGCCGGCCCCAGGTGTAACTGAGGCCAATCATCAGCAGGCAGAAGCCCACCAGCAGGATGGCCAGTTTCCAGAACAGCGAATGGCGGTCAAGCATGGGGGATCACTCCGCCTCGCTGGCGCTGAGGACATAACCCTTGCCCCACACGGTTCGGATCTGCCGTTCGTGATAGCCAATGCCCTTGAGCTTGCGGCGGATCTGGCTGACGTGCATGTCCAGGCTGCGGTCATGCCGCGAATAGCCACGCTGCAACACCTGCTGGTACAGGAATGGCTTGCTCAGGACATCATCGAAGTTGCGGTTCAGGATGTCGAACAGCCGGTATTCACTGGGGGTCAGGCCCGCCAGGCGACCGTCCAGGCGTACGTCACACAAGCCCTCGTCAAACTGCAGCTCGCCGCAGGCGGCATGCTCCAGCGGGGCTTGGTGACGGCGTTCCAGCGCCACCCGGCGCAAGATTGCCTCGATGCGCACCTGCAGCTCGGCCATGCTGAACGGCTTGGGCAGGTAATCGTCGGCCCCGCGCTGGAAGCCGCTGATGCGGTCGGCCTCGGCACCCAGCGCCGACATCAGGATCACCGGCGTCGCGCTGCGCTTGCGCAATTGCGCCAAGGCATCCAGGCCGTTCAACCCGGGCAGCAAAATATCCATGAGCACCACATCGAAAACCTGGCGACCTGCCGTTTCCAGCCCCTCCAGCCCATTTCGGCACCAGGTTACCTGGAAGCCGCCGCGTTGCAGCTCTTCGTGGAGATAGGCACCCAGAACCGGGTCGTCCTCGATGGCGAGGATGTTGGAGTTGTAAATAGCTACAGGATTCATTGGCAACTGCCATGCATTCTCAATTGCGCGATTATTGAGCATCCAATACCCGCCAGGCAACCGCCCTGTGACCAATGCCCCGGCAATGGTGCAAAACAGCCACTAAAGAGGTGCAATAGCGCTGCAGGCGGAGTAACTTCCCGGCTTGGCCGTCATCGCTTGACGGCGTCCAGGCACATGACAGGAGGCGAGTGTGCTCGATCGTTTGGGAATCCGCAGCCGGGTCCTGCTGCTGGCCCTGCTGCCGGCCGCTCTGATGGCCCTGGTGCTCGGCAGTTACTTTACCTGGCTGCAACAGAACGACCTGCGTACCCAGTTGCTGCAACGCGGCAAGATGATCGCCGAGCAGCTGGCGCCGTTGGCTGCACCCGCCATGGCCCGGCTTGCGCCCGCACAGCTGGAGCGCATCGCCGCGCAGACCCTGGAACAGGCCGATGTGCGCGCAGTCGCATTCCTGGCCCCGGACCGCACGCGCCTGGCCCACGCGGGCCCGAGCATGCTCAACCAGCCGCCCAGCGGAGGCACTGGCACGCAACTGCTGCAACGCAGCGGCAATGACGCCACCCGCTACCTGATGCCCGTGTTCGGCCACCACCGCGACCTCGCCACCGATGCCGTGCCGGCCGAAGCCGAGCGCCTGCTAGGCTGGGTCGAGATCGAGCTGTCGCACGACGGCACCCTGCTGCGCGGCTACCGCAACCTGTTCACCAGCCTGCTGCTGATCCTCGCCTGCCTGGTACTCAGCGGCCTGCTGGCGCTGCGCATGAGCCGCACCATCAACGACCCCATCGAGCGCATCAAACACGCGGTCAACCAACTCAAGGACGGCCACCTCGAAGAACGCCTGCCGACCATGGGCAGCCACGAGCTGGACGAGCTGGCCCGTGGCATCAACCGCATGGCCGAAACCCTGCAAAACGCTCACGAAGAACTGCAGCACAGCATCGACCAGGCCACTGAAGACGTGCGCCAGAACCTGGAAACCATCGAAATCCAGAACATCGAACTGGACATGGCGCGCAAAGAGGCCCTTGAGGCCAGCCGCATCAAGTCGGAGTTCCTGGCCAACATGAGCCACGAAATCCGCACGCCGCTCAACGGCATCCTGGGCTTTACCCATCTGCTGCAGAAAAGCGAGCTGACGCCACGCCAGCTGGACTACCTGAACACCATCGAGAAGTCAGCCGACAACCTGCTGGGGATCATCAACGAGATCCTCGATTTCTCCAAGATCGAGGCCGGCAAGCTGGTGCTCGACAGCATTCCTTTCAACCTGCGCGACCTGATCCAGGACACCTTGACCATCCTCGCCCCGGCCGCCCACGCCAAGCAGCTGGAATTGCTCAGCCTGATCTACCGCGACACCCCTTCTTCGCTGATCGGCGACCCGTTGCGGCTCAAGCAGATCCTCACCAACCTCGTCAGCAACGCCATCAAGTTCACCCGCGAAGGCACCATCGTCGTGCGCGCCATGCTCGAAGACGAGCACGAGGACAGCGCGCAGCTGCGCATCAGCGTGCAGGACACGGGTATCGGTTTGTCACCGCAGGAGGTGCGCACGCTGTTCCAGGCCTTCAGCCAGGCCGACAACTCGCTGGCCCGCCAACCCGGTGGCACGGGGCTGGGGCTGGTAATTTCCAAGCGCCTGATCGAGCAGATGGGTGGCGAAATCGGTGTCGACAGTACCCCGGGCGAGGGGTCGCAGTTCTGGATCAGCCTCAACCTGCCAAAAGCCCACGACGACCTCGAGGAGCAGCCGCTGCAGCCGCTGCTGGGCCGCCGCGCAGCCATCGTCGACGGCCACGAGCTGGCGCGCCAGGCCTTGGAACACCAGCTGGAGGACTGCGGCCTCAGCGTCAGCCTGTTCGCCTCCTACGAGCAGTTGCTGCAGGCGGTACAGGCCGCCAGCCAGGCCGGCCTGCCGTTCGAGTTCGCCGTGCTCGGGGCGAACATGGGCAACCTGTCGCCCGAACAACTGGGCCACTATCACCAGCAACTTGAGCGTTACCATTGCCAGTGCGTGGTGCTGTGCCCCACCACCGAGCAGGCGCTTTATCACCCCTACCTGCCCAACGGCCATGGCCAGTTGCTGTCCAAGCCCACCTGCACCCGCAAACTGCGCCGTCTGCTGATGGAACTGGTGCAACCGCGCCGTCCACAGAGCGAGGCGCACAACATCAATGGCCAGCGCCAGCCGAAGGTTCTCTGCGTCGACGACAACGCCGCCAACCTGCTGCTTGTGCAAACCCTGCTCGAGGACCTGGGCGCCCAGGTGCTGGCCGTGGACAACGGCTATGCAGCGGTGGAGGCCGTGCAGGACGAGCCGTTCGATCTGGTGCTGATGGACGTGCAGATGCCCGGCATGGATGGCCGCGCCTGCACTGAGCAGATCCGCCTTTGGGAAAACACCCAAAGTAGTAACCCTTTGCCAATCGTCGCCCTCACCGCCCATGCCATGGCCAACGAAAAGCGCGCATTGCTGCACGCTGGCATGGACGACTACCTGACCAAGCCGATCAGCGAGCGGCAACTGGCGCAAGTGGTGATGAAGTGGACTGGTTTGAGCCTGGGCGTGCCGCAACAGGCGCAGACAGAGCCATTGGCCAGCAGTGATGACCTGAAGGTGCTCGACCCCGAAGAAGGCCTTCGCCTGGCGGCAGGCAAGGCGGACCTGGCGGCCGACATGCTGAGCATGCTGCTGTCCTCGCTGGACGCCGACCGCGATGCCATACGCGCCGCCCGCGAGGCAGACGACCGCAATGCCCTGATAGAACAGGTACACCGCCTTAACGGTGCCTCGCGCTATTGTGGTGTGCCACAGCTGCGCGCAGCCTGTCAGCGCAGCGAAACCCTGCTCAAGCAGGACCACCCACAGGCACAGCAAGCGCTGGATGAGCTGGACGGTGCGATCAGCCGGCTAGCGGCGCAGGCCAGATTGAGTGCATGGCCGTTGCTGTGGCCTACGCAGCATTTGTAGGAGGAGCCTGACCATGCGCGTCCTGTTGTTCAGCAGCCAGCATTACGACCAGGAAAGTTTCACCCGGGCCGCCAGCGGCAGCGCGCTGGAGCTGCATTTCCAGCCCGCCCGCCTGACCCTCGACACCGCTGCCCTGGCTAGCGGCTACGAAGCCGTTTGCGCCTTCATCAATGATGAACTCGACGCCTCGGTGCTCCAGCGCCTGGCCGAAGGCGGCACACGCCTGATCGCCCTGCGTTCGGCCGGCTACAACCATGTCGACCTGGCCGCTGCCCAGCGCCTGGGCCTTGCCGTGGTGCGCGTGCCGGCCTACTCGCCGCACGCTGTGGCCGAACACGCCGTGGCACTGATCCTGGCCCTCAACCGGCGCCTGCACCGGGCCTACAACCGCACCCGCGAAGGCGACTTCACCCTGCACGGGCTGACCGGTTTCGACCTGCACGGCAAAACCGTCGGTGTGGTCGGCACCGGCCAGATCGGTGCCGCCTTCGCCCGTATCATGGCTGGCTTCGGCTGCCAGCTGCTGGCCTACGACCCCTACCCCAACCCAGAGCTGCTGGCCCTCGGCGCGCGCTACCTGACCTTGCCCGAGCTGTTGCGCGAAGCCCGTATCATCAGCCTGCACTGCCCGCTGACCGAGCACACCCGGCATTTGATCAATGCACAAAGCCTGGCGCAACTGCAGCACGGCGCCATGCTGATCAACACGGGGCGTGGCGCACTGGTCGATACCCCGGCACTGATCGACGCGCTGAAAAGCGGCCAGCTTGGCTACCTGGGCCTGGACGTCTACGAAGAAGAAGCCCAGCTGTTCTTCGAGGACCGCTCCGACCTGCCCCTGCAGGACGATGTACTGGCCCGCCTGCTGACCTTCCCCAACGTGATCATCACTGCCCATCAGGCCTTCCTTACCCGCGAAGCGCTGGACGCCATTGCCGCCACCACGCTGGACAACATCAACCGCTGGGCGGCAGGCAATCCACAGAATCTGGTCATGGGTTAGTGCTAGGATACGCGGCATTTCTGGAGGACCCATGGTCGAGCACGATTTCCGCTACACCCTTTTCAACCCGCAACACACCCTGATCGAGTGCCGTGCACTGGTGCCGGGGCGCTATCAGGTCACCGGCAACGGCGGTTCGATGCACAAAGGCGACACCCTGCTGGTGACCCTCAAGGGCAGCAAGGACTTGTCCATGCGACTGACCGTGGACAGCGTGCGCCACCTGATCAACCCGCGCGGCCAGTGGGTTGCCGTGGCCAGCGGGCCCGTGTTCAACGAACTGGAAATCCTCACCTGGCAGGTCGAGTGCGACAGCTGCGACGCCGTGCTGGATTTCGAATTTGCCGTGGACGCCAAGCTGGGCAAGAAAGCCCGCCAGCCCGCCGCCAACGCACGTATCGCCGAACTGGGCTGGGCCAGCCGTGGCGAAAAACACCTGTGCCCGCGTTGCCAGGAGAGCGCCGAGTGAAAAATCTGCTGACCGGCGTGCTGATTACCACCAGCCTGCTCGGCTGCGCCGCACAACCTTCAAAACTGCAACAGGAGCGCAGCTACGTGCTGGAGTGGATTGGCGAACGCCCGCTGATCGACTACAGCCACCTGACCCTGACCCTGGCCAGCGACGGCCGCGCCTATGGCAATGCCGGCTGCAACCACTGGTTTGCGCCGTATACGCTGGAGGGTGAGCGCCTGAGCTTCGGCAAGGTCGGCAAGACCCGCAAGCTGTGCGCACCGGCGTTGATGGAGCAGGAAAAGCGCTTTTTGCAGGCGCTGGAAACGGTAGAGCGCTGGGATGTGTCGCCGGTGGAGCAGATGCGCTTCTGGCCCGCCGAAGGCAAGCCACTGCGGTTCTGGCCTGAGGAAGGCTGAGGATTGCCGGGGCCGCTTTGCGGCCCCAACTGCATCAGGCGCCTTTCAGGGCCTTGATCTTGGCCTGCAGCCCTTCCAGGGTCTGCTCGCCCATCAACTGCTCACGCACCTTGCCCTTGTCATCGATGATGTAGGTCACCGGCAGCGCCTCGCTGCGGGGCAGGTCATAACGCTCGGCCGGGTCCTGGGCCAGTACGGTAAAACCGATGCCCAGGGTTTCAGCGGCCTGTTTCAAGTCCTGCCCTTGCAAGCCATCGAAGTTCACCCCCACCACCTTGATGCCATCAGCCGCCCACTGCTTGGCCGCCGCGTTCAATTCCGGGATTTCGGTACGGCACGGCCCGCACCATTCGGCCCAATAGTTGAGCACCAGCCAGTGCCCTTCGATCTGTTCGGCCTTAACCGTATTACCGTGTTGGTCCACGCCATAATCGGCACCGCAACCACCGAGCAACAGGCTCGCGGTGATGGCCAGTACTGCTGCCAGACGCCTTGCCATGGGTCAATCCTTCTCGAGTTTTAAAGCAAATTGGTCAGTCGCTGCGGTTAGAATAGCCGCCACACCCAGCTGGATGCGACCCGACATGACTGACCTCACGCTTTATCATAACCCGCGCTGCTCGAAATCCCGCGGCGCGCTGGAACTGCTCGAAGCCCGCGGGCTGGCACCGACCATCGTGCGCTATCTGGAAACCCCGCCCGACGTGGCCACCCTCAAGGCACTGCTCGACAAGCTGGGCATCGCCCCACGCCAATTGCTGCGTACTGGCGAGGACGAATACAAAGCGCTGAACCTGGCCGACCCGGCAATGACCGACGCGCAGCTGATCGAGGCCATGGCCCAGCACCCCAAACTGATCGAACGGCCGATTCTGGTTGCCGGCGACAAGGCTGTGGTAGGCCGCCCACCGGAAAAAGTGCTGGAGATCCTGCCGTGAGCGCCCCCTACATCCTGGTGCTGTATTACAGCCGCCATGGGTCGACCAGTGAAATGGCCCGGCATATTGCCCGCGGCATCGAACTGGCCGGCATGGAGGCTCGCCTGCGCACAGTGCCCGCTATTTCTACCGAATGTGAAGCGGTGGCCCCGGACATCCCGGCCAGCGGGGCGCTGTACGCCACCCTGGACGACCTGCGCCACTGCGCCGGCCTGGTACTGGGCAGCCCGACCCGCTTCGGCAACATGGCGGCGCCGCTGAAGTACTTCCTGGATGGCACCAGCAGCCTGTGGCTGGGTGGTGAACTGGTCGGCAAGCCGGCGGGTGTGTTCACCTCTACCGCCAGCCTGCACGGCGGCCAGGAAACTACCCTGCTGTCGATGATGCTGCCATTGATGCACCACGGCATGCTGGTGATGGGCCTGCCGTACAGCGAGTCGGCCTTGCTGGAAACCCGCGGCGGCGGCACGCCTTACGGCGCCAGCCACCATGCAGGTGCAGATGGCAAACGCGAACTTGACCAGCACGAGACCGCCCTGTGTCGTGCCTTGGGCCAACGCCTGGCCACCACAGCCAAAGCCCTGGAGGCCGCGCGTGGCTAAAAAGCCCAAGGTGTTGCCGCCGCTGGAATGGCTGGCACCGCGCCTGCGCCTGACACGGGCCTTGAGCCTGGCGTTCTTCTTCGGCCTCATCGCCCTGCTGGTGGTGAACAACCTGTGGTTTGCCAACCTGCATGGGGCACGGGTCGGGGTGATTCTGGCGATCGAGCTGGTGCCGCTACTGCTGCTGTTGCCGGGCATGCTGACAGGCAGCGCCCGGGCACATGCCTGGGCCTGTTTCGTGGTGAATATCTATTTCATCAAGGGCGTGCTGGCGGCATTTGACCCGGCGCGGGCGATTTTTGGCTGGCTTGAAGTGTTGCTGAGCCTGGGGTTGTTCATTGCTGGGCTGCTGTATGTGCGCTGGAAGTTCCAGCATGAGCGGCGCATGGCGGGCGAAGGGAGTTGAATTTTTCGCGGGCTCGCCCGCTCCCACAGGGATCGCGGCACACTTGAGGCCTGCGCTGGACCTGTGGGAGCGGGCATGCCCGCGAAAAGGCCAACAGAAATCTCAATGGTTGACGGTATGCGCCAGCATCACCGACAACTGGCACAGCGGCCGCCCACTCTCTGCATGCCACTGGTTGAACGCCTGTTGCACCAAGGCCAGGTCGCGTTGACTGGTCGGCTGCTTGTCGATCACCTTCTGTGCAATCAACGCCGCCGCCATGTCATCGGTGGGGATAAAGGTGTCCTTGCCAACCATACGCAGGAAACGCGGCGCCGACAGCCCACCCAGCTGGTTGCCGTGCTTGGCCAGGTACTTCCACAAGCCGACAATGTCGGTCACCGGCCAGTCGGCGATGAAGGCGCCAAAGCTGCCCTTCTCCTTCGTCACGTCGAGGATCATCTGCGCATTGCGCGGCACGCTCTTGAGCTTGCCCAGGTGGCGAATGATGCGCTCGTCTTGCATCAGCCGCTCCAGGTGCTCGGCGCCCATCAGCACCACCTTCTCCGGGTCGAAACCGAAAAACACCTGCTCGAACACTGGCCACTTGGCATCCACCAGGCTGTGCTTGAGCCCGGCGCGGAACACGCGCAGCGCCAAGGTCGACAGGTAGCGGTCGTCGCTGATGCCGCGCAGCTGCGCCGACGTGCGCGGCTGCGGCAGAAAGGCCTCCAGCGCCTGGGCCGAGCCAAAGCGGTTCAGGCAGTACTCATGCAACCACTGATAGTCACGCATCGGCTCAGATGTTCAGCACGTCGAGGAAACGCGGCGTGGCGTTCTCGTCGATTTTCAGGCTGGTGAAGTCGAACAGGTTGCGGTCGGCCAGTTGCGACGGCGCCACGTTCTGCAGGGCACGGAAGATGCTTTCGGTACGGCCCGGGTGCTTGCGCTCCCACTCCACCAGCATGTCCTTGACCACCTGGCGCTGCAGGTTTTCCTGCGAGCCGCACAGGTTGCACGGGATGATCGGGAATTGCTTCATGTCCGAGTAGGCCTGGATGTCCTTCTCGCTGCAGTAGGCCAGCGGGCGGATCACCACGTTGCGGCCATCGTCGGCGCGCAGCTTCGGCGGCATGCCCTTGAGCGCGCCATTGAAGAACATGTTGAGGAAGAAGGTTTCGACGATGTCGTCGCGGTGGTGCCCCAGCGCCATCTTGGTTGCGCCGATTTCGTCGGCAAAGGTATACAAGGTGCCACGGCGCAGGCGCGAGCACAGCGAGCACGTGGTCTTGCCCTCGGGCACCAGTTCCTTGACCACCGAATAGGTGTCTTTCTCGACGATGTGGTATTCGACGCCCAGCTCTTTGAGGTAAGCCGGCAGCACGTGCTCTGGAAAGCCCGGCTGTTTCTGGTCCATGTTCACCGCGACGATCTCGAACGTGATCGGTGCCACCTTCTGCAGGTGCAACAGAACGTCGAGCATGGTGTAGCTGTCCTTGCCGCCGGACAGGCAGACCATGACCTTGTCGCCATCCTCGATCATGTTGAAGTCGGTGATGGCTTCGCCGGCGAGACGACGCAGGCGTTTTTGCAGTTTGTTCTGGTTGACCGAGAGGGTGCCCATAGCGCTTGGATCCGCGAGGTGTGACAAAAGCCGGCTATTTTACGCACAAACGCAGCATCGCTGTAGGCATTCCGATAAAGACTTCGATGTAATCAACAGCCCCACTGACAGCGCAATTTGCTCTAAAAAGCACGGTTCGTGCCGGTAACCGCTTCCTATACTGCGACATAAGGCCACATTACCGCTTGCATCGGTGTTCGGGCCTCGGGCCGCTTGCGCTCCATTTGGGGGGCGTTTGGCAACATTGAGAGGAGTGATCGGCATGATTCATCACGTTGTGGGGCTGTTTACCCATCCCGATCAGGAATGGCGGGAAATTCGTGGCGAAGAAGAAACCATCAGCCACATGTACCTGACGCACACCCTGATCCTGGCAGCCATCCCTGCCATTTCGGCCTTCATCGGCACTACCCAGGTGGGCTGGGTCATCGGTGACCGGCCGGCTGTGATGCTGACCATGGAAAGTGCCATCTGGATGAGCATCATGTCGTACCTGGCCATGCTCGCCGGGGTGGCGGTAATGGGCGCGTTCATCCACTGGATGGCCCGCACCTACGATGCCAACCCGTCCATGGCGCAGTGCATCGCCTTTGCCACCTACACCGCCACACCGCTGTTCATCGGTGGCCTGGCGGCGCTGTACCCGCACCTGTGGCTGGGGATGCTGATCGGCACTGCCGCCATCTGCTACACGGTGTACCTGCTGTATGTCGGCCTGCCGACGTTCATGAACATACCGTCCGACGAAGGCTTCCTGTTCTCCAGCTCCGTGCTGGCGGTGGGCCTTGTGGTGCTGGTGGCGATCATGGCTGCCACGGTCATCATCTGGGGACTGGGCGTGGGGCCCGTCTACACCAACTAGAACAGACTCAACCAACACTGGGGCATCAACCAGGGGCCGCCGCAAGGCGGCCCCTGGCTGTGCGCTGACCGGTGGCTCGGCAGCCCGCCAGTGCTTGCGGCATAATGCCCGGTCAGGAGAACCGCCCCACCATGCCCGAGCTGCTCAGACAACGCGTCGAAACCTGTTACCAGCAAGCCGAAACCTTTTTCAAACGCCCCTTCTCGCGCCCGGAAGTCAGCTTCAAGCTGCGCGGGCAAAAAGCCGGCGTCGCCCACCTGCACGAGAACCTGCTGCGCTTCAACCTGCAGCTCTACCGGGAAAACCAGGACGACTTCCTGCGCCAGACCGTTGCCCACGAAGTGGCGCACCTGGTGGCCCACCAGTTGTTTGGCGAGCGCATCCAGGCCCATGGCGAAGAATGGCAATTGATCATGCGCGGGGTGTATGAACTGCCACCCAACCGTTGCCACAACTATGAAGTGCAACGGCGTGTGGTAACCCGCTACATCTACCGCTGCCCATGCCCACAGGGTGATTTCCCGTTTACCGCCCAGCGTCACAAGCTGGTGCGCCAGGGGCGGCGGTACCTGTGCAAACGCTGCCGGGAGATTCTGGTGTATAGCGGTGAAACTCGCGTCGAATAGATTGTGCACGGCCTGTGCGGGCCTCTTCGCGGGGCAAGCCCGCGAAAGGGCCGGTGCAGCCAATACACAACTTTCAGGCATAAGAAAGGCGACCCGGGGGTCGCCTTCCTGTACCAGCCTGCGCCTTACTTCTCGACGAAGGCACGCTCGATCAGGTAGTCACCCGGCTCACGCATGCGGGCGGAGACTTTCAGGCCGAAGCTGTCCAGCACTTCACTGGTCTCGTCGAGCATGCTCGGGCTGCCGCAGATCATCGCACGGTCGTCCTGCGGATTGATCGGTGGCAGACCGATGTCGCTGAACAGCTTGCCGCTGCGCATCAGGTCGGTCAGACGGCCCTGGTTCTCGAACGGCTCGCGGGTCACGGTCGGGTAGTAGATCAGCTTTTCGCGAACCGACTCACCGAAGAACTCGTTCTGCGGCAGGTGCTCGGTAATGAACTCGCGGTAGGCCACTTCGTTCACGTAACGCACACCATGCACCAGGATCACTTTTTCGAAGCGCTCATAGGTTTCCGGGTCCTGGATCACGCTCATGAACGGCGCCAGGCCAGTGCCGGTGCTCAGCAGGTACAGGTGCTTGCCCGGGTTCAGGTCGTCCAGCACCAGGGTACCGGTAGGCTTCTTGCTGATGATGATCTCATCGCCTTCCTTCAGGTGCTGCAGCTGCGAAGTCAGCGGGCCATCCGGCACCTTGATGCTGAAGAACTCCAGGTGCTCTTCCCAGTTCGGCGAAGCGATGGAATAGGCACGCATGAGCGGACGGCCGCTTTCCTGTTGAAGGCCGATCATCACGAACTGACCGTTCTCGAAGCGCAGCCCCGGGTCGCGGGTGCACTTGAAGCTGAACAGGGTGTCGTTCCAGTGGTGCACACTGAGGACACGTTCGTGGTTCATGTTGCTCATCGATGGGGCTCCTGAAGAAAAACGCGGCGCGCAAAACGCGCAGTTGCGCGATAGTTTAGGGGCAGCGACAATATCTGTTAACTGAATTATCAAGATATGTGTTATCGGTTATATAGATATGCGATTCACACTTCGTCAACTGCAGGTCTTCGTCGCCGTCGCACAGCATCAAAGCGTCTCTCGGGCCGCTAGCCTGCTGGCGTTGTCGCAGTCGGCCGCCAGCACTTCCATCACCGAGCTGGAGCGGCAATCGAGCTGCCAGTTGTTCGACCGTGCCGGCAAGCGCCTGGCCCTGAACGCCTTGGGACATCAACTGCTCCCACAAGCCGTGGCCCTGCTCGACCAGGCCAAGGAAATCGAAGACCTGCTAAACGGCAAGTCCGGCTTCGGTTCGCTGGCGGTCGGCGCCACACTGACCATCGGCAACTACCTGGCCACCCTGCTGATCGGCAGCTTCATGCAGACCCACCCGGAAAGCCAGGTCAAACTGCATGTCCAGAACACTGTGCACATCGTGCAACAGGTCGCGCACTACGAAATTGATCTGGGTCTGATCGAAGGCGACTGCAACCACCCGGACCTGGAAGTGCAGCCGTGGGTCGAGGACGAGCTGGTGGTGTTCTGCGCACCGCAGCATCCGCTGGCCAAGCTGGGCCGTGCCGATATCGAAAGTTTGTCGCAAGAGGCGTGGATTTTACGTGAGCAAGGCTCCGGGACGCGCCTGACCTTCGACCAGGCCATGCGCCATCACCGCGCCAACCTCAACATCCGCCTGGAGCTGGAGCACACCGAAGCGATCAAGCGCGCGGTGGAATCGGGCCTGGGCATTGGCTGTATTTCGCGCCTGGCGCTGCGTGACGCCTTCCGCCGAGGCAGCCTGGTACCGGTAGAAACGCCGGAACTGGACCTGATGCGCCAGTTCTACTTCATCTGGCACAAACAGAAGTACCAGACCTCTGCAATGCGCGAGTTTCTGGAACTGTGCCGCAACTTCACTGCGGGCTATACCCGCAGTGATGAAATCGTGCTGCCGCCGATCGCTTAAAGCAGGATCACGCCCCACACCAGCGCCACCATGGTCATTGCCACCAGTTGCGCGGCGCTGCCCATGTCCTTGGCGTTTTTCGACAGCGGGTGGCGCTCCAGCGAGATACGGTCGATGGCCGCCTCCACCGCGGAGTTGAACAACTCGACAATCAGCCCCAACAAGCACACCGCGATCATGATCGCCCGCTCCGCACGGCTGACCGGCAACCAGAAGGCGATCGGGATCAGCAGCACGTTGAGCAGCACCAGCTGGCGGAATGCGGCCTCACCCTTGAAGGCGGCGCGCAGGCCGTCCAGCGAGTAGCCGGCGGCGTTGAAGATGCGTTTCAGGCCGGTCTGGCCCTTGAATGGCGATGTCATGTGAGTCACTTCACAACAGAAAGGCCAGCAGACTAGACCGGCACGGGTCAAAAAAGCGTGAAGCCACGCGCAGTCAGTTGCTGGCAACCGATTCAAGTTGTTGCAGCAGCAGCGCGGCCTGGGTGCGGGTACGTACGCCCAGCTTGCGGAAAATCGCAGTCACATGCGCCTTGATGGTGGCTTCGGAGACACTCAGTTCATAGGCAATCTGCTTGTTCAGCAGGCCCTCGCAGACCATCGTCAGTACGCGGAACTGCTGCGGCGTGAGGCTGGCGAGGCCTTCACTGGCGGCCTTGGCCTCGGCAGAGACATCGACCTTTTCGAACGCCTGCGGCGGCCACCAGACCTCGCCATCGAGCACCTTGCGCACGGCCTCCTGGATCACTTCCAGGGTGCTGGACTTGGGAATGAAGCCACTGGCGCCAAACTCGCGGGACTTGACCACCACGGCGGCCTCTTCCTGCGCCGACACCATCACCACGGGGATCTGCGGGTATTGCCCGCGCAGCAGCACCAGCCCGGAAAAACCATAAGCACCCGGCATGTTCAAGTCCAGCAGCACCAGGTCCCAGTCGGCTTTTTCGCTCAGGCGGGTTTCCAGTTCGGCAATGCTCGCGACTTCGACCAGGCGCACATCCGGGCCCAGGCCAAGGGTAACGGCCTGGCGCAGGGCGCCACGGAACAGCGGGTGGTCATCGGCAATCAGGATTTCGTAAGTGGCCATCGATCTAAGGATCCTGTTCTATGCCAGGCACTCGGGGGTATGAGAAGCGCCCGGCGGGGAATCGGCGCCAAGGATGCCGAGCACGGTCCAGAGCGGTCAAGCCATTGCTCTGCCGTCTCGCCCACCCTGGCTGCCAGCCCCGTCATTATGAACCAAAGCAGGGGTTGTGCCCCTTGGACTATAGGAAGGTATGCAAACGCTGGTGGGTATCGTCCTGATCATCCAGCGGCAGGCGCCGCTTGCCGCTCAGGTAGTGCAGGCTGAATACATCCAGGTAGGCATCCAGCGCCTGGGAGGCCTGGCTGTCGCCGGCCAGGTCCAGGCACATGGCTGCGACCTCTGCCGTGCAGAAGTGATCGTCGCGCTTGGAGCGCCGCAGCCGGTAGCGCGACATCTGCTCGGCCTGCAGGCTCAACACCGGGAAGCGGTCAAGGTACGGGCTTTTGCGGAACATCTTGCGGGCTTCGGTCCAGGTGGCATCCAGCAGGATGAACAGCGGGCGCTTGCCCGGCTCACGCGCCACCTCGCTGACCACCCGCTGCTGGGCCACGAACTCACCGGGGAAGACGATATAGGGCTGCCAGGTCGGGTCGTCCAGCAAAGCCAGCAAGCGTTCGTCGACCGAGGTGCGCAGCCAGCCAAAGGCCCAGGTGTCTTCGATCAGGTCGGCAATCAGCCAGCCGGTGTTGGTGGGTTTCAACGGCTCGGTGTCGTGCATCAGCAGGCACACGCCCGACTCGGCCTGCACCCTGGGCTTCCAGGCACACAGGCAATGGGTGGCGATGACCCGGCAATCCGGGCAGCGTTCGGCACGCGAGCCACGGGCAATGAAGGGCTTGTTGCTGCGGGCCAGGCGTTCGGCGCGCAGGCGCGCTACCGCGTGGCTCATGCCGACAGGCCTTTGGACAGGTTGGAAATGGGCACAAGGATGGCTCGGAAAAAACAAGGCGGCCAGTTTACCAGAACAGGGGGCATTTGCTGTGCAGCTGGCAAGGCGCGCCTTATAATCGATGCTTGCCGTGCACCTGCGGGAGCCGGCTTGCCCGCGATGGGACTTTGCACGGCCCCAATTGCAGCCACAGTATCGTTTTATGGAACACTGCAGACCTGCGCATGTCAAAGCGCCAGTCATCGAACCAGGAGAGATTCATGCTGCGCCTTATCGTCCCCGCCCTGAGCCTGCTACTCGCTCTGCCACTGGCAGCCCAGGCAGCCTCCAAGCAGGATTACGACCTGAACAGGACATTGCAGAAGGTCGCCAAAGAGAGCAGCGTCGGTACCCCACGCGCCATCAACGAGGACATCCTCGACCAAGGCTACACGGTGGAAGGCAAGGCGCTGGTCAACCACCTGAGCGTACGCGAGAGCCACGCCGAGCGCATGCGGGCCAATCCCGCTCAGGTACGCAGCCAGCTGGGCGACAGCGTCTGTCGCAACAGCGGCTTCCGCAACCTGATGTCCAAGGGCGCGGTGATGGTCTACCGCTTCACGGTGTACAAGACCAACCAGCCGATCATGGACCAGGCCTTCGACAATGCCAGCTGCGTGGCCGGTAACAAGAAGAAATAACCACAGCTGTTCAAGCTACACCTTCTCGTCCTCGCGGGCGCGCCAATGCCCTTCGGCGGCATCGGCGCGCATCTCGGCCAATAACGCCTGCAAGTAGCGCGATTGGCACTCCAACCCCGCCAACCTGCGACAGCACTCGTCCTCAAGGCTCAAGTGATGCACCTGAGCCGCATCCTCCAGCTGCTGGTAGAGCTGCCGGTCCACCTCGATGATCAAGCGATGCATACCGCCACCTCCTGCATCGATACGTTTCGCTTCACCAGTTAACCAAACCCCTGCTGCCGGTGGCCACATACCGACGGGCGGCTGCACCAAACAGCCCGGCACGAACCGGCCCGAGGGTCTAGATTGAGGTCAGAGGTATTGGTGCAGAAGGAGACGTTGCATGCCTTACCAAGCGAATGACCTGCTGTTCAGCCACTTCCGCGACAACAATATCGACCTGAGCAACATCGACGCACAACTGCAACTGGTAGCCCCCGACAGCCCCAACCTGCCGCTGTATCGCGACATGATGCTGACCATCCTGCGCATGGCTCATGACGACAGCGACCGCTGGAGCGCCAAGATCACCCTGCAGGCCCTGCGTGAACTGGACCAGTCATTCCGCACGCTGCAGCGCTACAAGGGCCGGCGCAAGGTGACCGTGTTCGGCTCGGCGCGCACCCCGCTGGAGCACCCGATGTACGCCCTGGCCCGCGAGCTGGGCGCCACCCTGGCGCGCGCCGACCTGATGGTCATTACCGGCGCCGGCGGCGGCATCATGGCCGCCGCTCACGAGGGCGCTGGCAGCGACCACAGCCTGGGTTTCAACATCACTTTGCCCTTCGAGCAACACGCCAACCCGACCGTGGATGGCACCGACAAGTTGCTGCCCTTCCATTTCTTTTTTATCCGCAAGCTGTTCTTCGTCAAAGAGGCTGACGGCCTGGTGCTATGCCCGGGCGGTTTCGGCACACTGGATGAAGCGCTCGAAGTACTGACGCTGATCCAGACCGGCAAGAGCCCCTTGGTGCCAGTGGTGCTGCTGGACTCGCCCGGCGGCAGTTTCTGGCGCGACTGTTTGGACTTCATCGGCCGCCAACTGGAAGAAAACCGCTATATCCTGCCCAGCGACCTGAAGCTCTTGCGCCTGGTGCACAGTGCCGATGAGGCCGTGGAGGAAATCAACCAGTTCTATAGCAACTACCACTCCAGCCGCTGGCTTAAGAACCAGTTTGTGATCCGCATGCACCACCCGCTCAGCGAAGCAGCGCTGTTTGATATCCAGGAAGGCTTTGCAGACTTGCGCCTGAGTGGCAAGTTTCACCAGCAAGCGGACAGCAGTGCGGAACATGAAGTGGGCAACTTCAACCACCTGACCCGGCTGTCATTTGCCTTCACCGGCCGGGACCAGGGCCGGCTGCGCGAGCTGGTGGATTTCATCAACTTGTCGGAGAACTGGGCCAAACCGCAACCCATGCATACCACGCAGCGAGCCAGGGAGGCGTTGAAGGTGAGCTGATGCGGGGCGTTGAAGCGTTCGCCACGACAGTTTTATCGCCTGCGCGACCGAGCGCCGCCCACGCGGCGCATCGCGAGCTGCGCTCGCTCCTACGTTTGTTTCGGGCCAGTTATTTCTGTGGGATTTGTGCGCGGACGCCTCGGTGCATGGCGCGATATCGTGTCGTACAAACAAGGCGGTCGCGCGCGCCTGTCACAGGCATGACTCGCCCCAAACAAACGTAGGAGCGAGCGCAGCTCGCGATGCGCCGCGCGGGCGGCGCTCGATCTCACAGGCACTAAACAATCAGAGTGGTCAGTAATCGTCGAGCTCACGCCCGCTGAGCAGGCGGCCGATCATGTCCATGGGGAAACCCCGGTAAGCCAGAAACCGGGTTTGCTGGGCGCGGCTGCGCGGATCCTGTGGGCGCTGCCCGGCAAACTTGCGCTGCCAGACATCACGCATGCGCTCGCGCCAATCCACCTCGCTCTCGCGCAACGCCTGCTCGATATCAGCACGCGCCAGACCCCGCTGCCCCAGCTCCTCGCGAATTCGCAAAGGGCCATAGCCAGCGCTGGAACGGTACCTGATGAAGCTTTCGAGGTAGCGGGCTTCACAAAGCAGCCCTTCTTCGGCAAGCCGGTCGAGTTCAGGCTCGATCAGCTCATCCGAAGCACCGCGCTGACGCAACTTGCGCGTCAGCTCGACGCGACCGTGCTCGCGTCGGGCGAGCAGGTCCATGGCTGTCCGCCGAATGGCGACGGGGGTGTCGAGTACGGCGGACATGTTGGCTATCTACCGCGCAATCAATAACCGGCTTCGGCGTCAGCCACATCGTCAGCACTGGCATCAGCGGCGGCAGCCTTGCTGGCTTCAGCACCCGCACCGGCTTTCAGCAGCTTTTCACGGATCTGCTTCTCGATCTCGGCACCAATAGCCGGGTTCTCGGCCAGGTATTTGGCAGCGTTGGCTTTGCCTTGACCGATCTTGTTGCCCTGGTAGGCGTACCAGGCACCCGACTTCTCGACCAGGCCTTGAGACACGCCCAAGTCGATGATCTCGCCGTTACGGTAAATACCTTTGCCGTAAAGAATCTGGAACTCGGCCTGACGGAACGGCGGCGAGACCTTGTTCTTGACGATCTTGACGCGGGTTTCGCTGCCGACCACCTCGTCGCCTTCCTTGACCGCACCGGTACGGCGGATGTCCAGACGCACCGAGGCGTAGAACTTCAGGGCGTTACCACCAGTGGTGGTTTCCGGGCTGCCGAACATCACGCCGATCTTCATACGGATCTGGTTGATGAAGATGACCAGGCAGTTGGCGTTCTTGATGTTACCGGTGATCTTGCGCAGCGCCTGGGACATCAGACGAGCCTGCAGGCCCACGTGCATATCACCCATTTCGCCTTCGATCTCGGCCTTCGGCACCAGCGCAGCCACGGAGTCGACGATAATCACGTCAACGGCGTTGGAGCGCACCAGCATGTCGGTGATTTCCAGGGCCTGCTCACCGGTGTCCGGCTGCGAGACCAGCAGGTCGTCGACGTTGACGCCCAGTTTGCCGGCGTACTCAGGGTCGAGGGCGTGTTCGGCGTCGACGAAGGCGCAGGTGGCACCGTTCTTCTGGGCTTCGGCGATAACCGACAGCGTCAGTGTGGTCTTACCCGACGATTCCGGGCCATAGATCTCGACGATACGACCTTTTGGCAGGCCGCCGATGCCCAGCGCAATATCCAGGCCCAGCGAGCCGGTGGAAATGGCAGGAATGCCTTGGCGCTCGTGATCACCCATGCGCATGACCGCGCCTTTGCCGAATTGGCGTTCGATCTGACCCAGGGCCGCAGCCAAGGCGCGCTTCTTGTTGTCGTCCATTGAAATCCTCACGTGTTCGACTTGGCCCTGATGGCCGGAATACCTGTATAAGTAGCCAGTATTATTCCACAGGCAGGCGCTCGCGCAAACCCCTGTCGTCGATTTACTCGGCGCCAAGCTGTAACAAGCCGTCTAACGCGGCGATCACCGTCTGTCGGCGCACGGCTTCGCGGTCACCGTCGAACTGGCGGCGCTCGCTGAACACGCGGTTGCCATCGCCCCAAGCCAGCCACACGGTACCTACCGGTTTGGCTGGCGAACCACCATCCGGCCCGGCCACACCGCTTACCGCCACGGCAAAGCGGGCGCCGCTGGCGGCCTGGGCCCCTCGGACCATGGCTTCGACCACTTCCTGGCTGACTGCACCAACCTGGCCGAACAAGGCGGGGGGCACGCCCAGCAGGCGGGTTTTCTGGGCGTTGGAATAGGTCACGTAGCCCACCTCGAACCAGGCCGAGCTGCCAGGTATACGGGTGATGGCTTCGGCAATGCCACCGCCGGTGCAGGATTCGGCGGTAGCCACCTGTGCGTTGAAACGACGCAAGTGTTCACCCAGGCGGGTGGCAAGTGTGGTGATCGGGTCCATGTCAGGCTCCTGGAAGGCTACCCTCTACCCTATCACCGTGCCGCGGCCCCTGGCTCAGGAAACCTTCAGGCTCTCCCGGGCAATTTCGCTGAACGCACGCTCGTCACGCCGCCCCTGGCGCGGCAGCCCTGCTGGCCAATCCTGGTTCCAGTCGATACCACCTTGCTTGCGCATGTCATCAATAGCCGAACGCCACCAGATCACCTTGCAGGCACGCTGGTAGTCGTCGCCGCTCATCACACTGCCGTAAAGCAGCTTACGGCCGATGCCACGCAGCTCCCGAGGCACACGCTTGAGGCTCCATTTTACCGAGAGCCGCGCCAGCCACGAAGGGACAGGGCGATGTGCCGGCACCTTGAGGGCCAGCCTTGGCATCTATGGCGCAGGCCTTGCGCCGGTGGGTGTAGCCACCGTCACCGGTCCAGGCCTGCAGGGTCTGCTCATCCAGCGTGATCACTTCCACCGGCCAACCGACAAAGGCCTGTGGTTGGTCGGTAAGCAACACGGATCACCGGCAGCTCTGCCGGGTTGCAGCGCGCCACGGCGGTGAGGATGCTGAGTTTGGCCTCCAGCTGATAGATCCGGCGCTCGCCGTACAGGAGGTAGATCAGCTGTTGCTTAACATAAGGGACAGGGCTGGACACATTCATCGTGCACGTCACGGCTACAGGCGTTCGTCGAGGGCCGCGCATTTTAGAGGCTAACGCCGCACAGCTCCACCATTGCCCGCCAGGCTGCGCGCACATGCCCCGAAGCCTGCGCCTGCATCGCAACAAAAAAGCCTGTACCATTGCCGGTTTACCATCGCCAACCAGATCACCCGCTGTAAGGCCCTGAATGTCAGATCTTTCCGCACACACCCCGATGATGCAGCAGTACTGGAAGCTGAAAAACCAGCACCCGGACCAGCTGATGTTCTACCGCATGGGCGACTTCTACGAAATCTTCTACGAAGACGCAAAGAAGGCCGCAAAACTGCTGGACATCACCCTGACCGCGCGCGGGCAGTCGGCCGGCCAGTCCATCCCCATGTGCGGGATTCCGTTCCATTCGCTGGAAGGCTACCTGGCCAAGCTGGTCAAGCTGGGCGAATCGGTGGTGATCTGCGAACAGATTGGCGATCCGGCCACCAGCAAGGGCCCCGTGGAGCGCCAGGTGGTACGCATCATCACCCCAGGCACCGTCAGCGACGAGGCGCTGCTGGACGAGCGCCGCGACAACCTGATTGCCGCGCTGCTCGGTGATGAACGCCTGTTTGGCCTGGCGGTGCTGGACATCACCAGCGGCAATTTCAGCGTGCAGGAAATCAAAGGCTGGGAAAACCTGCTGGCCGAGCTTGAGCGCCTGAACCCTGTCGAACTGCTGATCCCGGACGATTGGCCACGTGACCTGCCCGCCGAAAAACGCCCCGGTGCCCGCCGCCGTGCGCCATGGGATTTCGACCGCGATTCGGCACGCAAGGCCCTGTGCCAACAGTTCGCGACCAAGGACCTCAAGGGCTTTGGCTGCGACAAGCTGACCCTGGCCATCGGTGCCGCCGGCTGCCTGTTGACCTACGCCAAGGAAACCCAGCGCACCGCCCTGCCGCACCTGCGCAGCCTGCGCCATGAGCGCCTGGACGACACGGTCATCCTCGATGGCGCCAGCCGTCGCAACCTGGAGCTGGACGTCAACCTGGCGGGTGGGCGTGACAACACCCTGCAATCGGTGGTCGACCGCTGCCAGACCGCCATGGCCAGCCGCCTGCTGAGCCGGTGGCTGAACCGCCCGTTGCGCGACCTCAAGGTTCTGCAAGCACGCCAGGACTCGATCCGCTGCCTGCTCGACAGCTACCGCTTCGAGAAGCTGCAGCCACAGTTGAAAGAAATTGGCGACATCGAGCGTATCCTCGCCCGAATCGGCCTGCGCAATGCCCGCCCACGCGACCTGGCGCGCCTGCGCGATGCATTGGGCGCCCTGCCCGAACTGCAAAACGCCATGACCGAGCTGGAGGCGCCGCACCTTGCGCGCCTGGCAGCCATTACCGGCACCTACCCGGAGCTGGCCAGCCTGCTGGAGCGGGCGATCATCGACAACCCGCCGGCGGTGATCCGCGACGGCGGCGTGCTCAAGGCCGGCTATGACAACGAGCTGGACGAGCTGCTGGCGATCAGCGAGAACGCCGGCCAGTTCCTGATCGACCTGGAAGCCCGGGAAAAGGCCCGCACCGGCCTTGCCAACCTCAAGGTCGGCTACAACCGTGTACACGGCTACTTCATCGAGCTGCCCACCAAGCAAGCCGAGCAGGCACCGGGCGACTACATCCGCCGTCAGACCCTCAAGGGCGCCGAGCGCTTCATCACCCCCGAGCTGAAAGTGTTCGAGGACAAGGCGCTGTCAGCCAAGAGCCGCGCTCTGGCCCGTGAGAAGATGCTCTACGACGCCCTGCTGGAAACCCTGATCAGCCACCTGGCGCCGCTGCAGGACAGCGCTGCCGCCCTGGCCGAACTGGACGTGCTCAGCAACCTGGCCGAACGTGCGCTGACCCTCGACCTGAACTGCCCGCGCTTCGTCGACGAGCCGTGCCTGCGCATCGAGCAAGGCCGTCACCCGGTCGTGGAGCAGGTACTGACCACGCCGTTCGTGGCCAACGACCTGGGCCTGGACAACAGCACGCGCATGCTGATCATCACCGGCCCGAACATGGGCGGTAAATCCACCTACATGCGCCAGACCGCCTTGATCGTGCTGCTGGCGCACATCGGCAGTTTCGTGCCGGCGGCCAGCTGCGAGCTGTCGCTGGTCGACCGCATCTTCACCCGCATCGGTTCCAGTGACGACCTGGCCGGCGGGCGCTCGACCTTCATGGTCGAGATGAGCGAAACCGCCAACATCCTGCACAACGCGACCGAGCGCAGCCTGGTGCTGATGGACGAAGTGGGCCGCGGCACCAGCACCTTCGACGGCCTGTCGCTGGCGTGGGCTGCGGCCGAGCGCCTGGCTCAGCTGCGCGCCTATACGCTGTTCGCCACTCACTACTTCGAGCTCACCGTGCTGCCGGAAAGTGAGCCACTGGTGGCCAACGTGCACCTGAATGCCACCGAGCACAACGAACGCATCGTGTTTCTGCACCACGTACTGCCTGGCCCTGCCAGCCAGAGCTACGGCCTGGCCGTGGCACAACTGGCCGGTGTGCCGGGTGTGGTGATCCAGCGTGCCCGGGAACATCTGGCGCGCCTGGAAACCACCAGCCTGCCGCATGAACAAGCCCCGGCCGAAAAGGCCAGGGATGTGCCACAGGTGCCGCACCAGAGCGATCTGTTCGCCAGCCTGCCACACCCAGCCATCGAGAAGCTGGGCAAGCTGCAACTGGACGACATGACCCCGCGCCAAGCTATCGAAATGCTATATCAACTAAAGAACCTGTTATAACGGCGCCCACTACAAGCTGGTAGAATCCGCCGCGGTTTGCTGGTGCTGCAGGTTATTAGCCTGGCCTGCAGCCACATACCTGTAAACCGCGCGGCCCTGAGAGGAAGGGCCGCCGCCGTCGCCTGAGGAGAGAACTAGAAATGACCTTCGTCGTCACCGACAACTGCATCAAATGCAAATACACCGACTGCGTGGAAGTCTGTCCGGTGGACTGCTTCTACGAAGGCCCGAACTTCCTGGTCATCCACCCGGACGAGTGCATTGACTGCGCACTGTGCGAACCGGAATGCCCGGCGCAAGCCATCTTCTCGGAAGACGAAATCCCTGCCGGGATGGAGAACTTCATCGAGCTGAACGCCGAGCTGGCGGAAGTCTGGCCAAACATCACCGAGCGTAAGGAAGCCCTGCCTGACGCTGAAGAGTGGGACGGCAAGACTGGCAAGATTGCAGACCTGGAGCGCTGATAGCGCCCGGACACGGAAAAGGCCCCTCGGGGCCTTTTCTGGTTTTTTACGGGCAAAAAAAAGGGGCGGTTTGACCCGCCCACATTTTTTCCGTAGTCCCTGCTTGTCCCTAACATCATCCTGATGAAATCGCTTCTTGCGACGTCCTTGGCCTTCGTCCTGAAAGCCTGTGCATATCCCTGTGCACAGTTCGAATATTAGCGGGTTGAGCCGGGCGGGCAAGCGCGAAACCTCACAAGGTATTGCTGGGGACACATTTCCTCACAGCCGAATAAGTCATGTTTTTCAATGGCTTGGAAAAATGCACAGGCTGGAAGCGACAATGATGTACTGAGGCTTGCATAGATAGCTTACAAAACAAGTAAGAAAAGGCTTACACACAATGTTACTGAGGTAGCGCAGTACACATTAGCTATCTGTTTACCCGGCAGATTTTGGGCCTGCTTTGCAGCCCATTCGCAGCACAAGGCTGCTCCCACAAGAGACCGTGATTGCCCGGATGATCGCGTATCCCAACATTTTCAAATGACACACACAAAAACGCCCCGAGGTCATCGGGGCGTTTTGGGTGACAGGCCTTCGCTACTGGAACAAAGACTCGCTGGACAGGCCGTTCTTCTCAAGGATCTCGCGCAAACGCTTGAGCCCCTCTACCTGGATCTGCCGTACCCGTTCCCGGGTCAGGCCGATCTCCAGCCCTACATCTTCCAGGGTGCTGCTTTCATGCCCACGCAGGCCAAAGCGACGCACCACCACTTCCCTCTGCTTGTCAGTCAACTCGCCCAGCCACTGGTCGATGCTCTGCGACAGGTCGTCATCCTGCAACAGTTCGCACGGGTCGGTGGGGCGGTCGTCGGTCAAGGTGTCGAGCAGGGTCTTGTCCGAATCCGGGCCAAGCGACACGTCCACCGAAGACACCCGCTCGTTCAGGCCCAGCATGCGCTTGACCTCGGCGACTGGCTTTTCCAGCAGCGTGGCGATTTCTTCCGGTGAGGGTTCGTGGTCGAGTTTCTGGGTCAGCTCGCGTGCGGCGCGCAGGTAGACGTTCAGTTCCTTGACCACGTGGATCGGCAGGCGGATGGTGCGGGTCTGGTTCATGATCGCCCGTTCGATGGTCTGGCGAATCCACCAGGTCGCATAGGTCGAAAAACGGAAACCACGCTCCGGGTCGAACTTCTCGACCGCACGGATAAGCCCCAGGTTGCCCTCCTCGATCAGGTCGAGCAGCGACAGGCCGCGGTTCACGTAACGACGGGCAATTTTGACAACCAGGCGCAGGTTGCTTTCGATCATGCGCTTGCGGCCAGCAGGATCGCCCTTCTGCGACAAGCGCGCGAAGTGCACTTCCTCTTCTGGTGAAAGCAGGGGCGAGAAGCCGATCTCGTTGAGATACAACTGGGTGGCATCAAGCGCCCGGCTGTAATCGATGTACTTGTGTTGCTTGAGTGAAGAGCCCGACTTGGCCCTCGTCCGAACCGAAGATACAGCAGGTTCGTCTGACACCACATCCGTTTCCAAAACGATACCCGTCTCCATCAGGAGGACGTCATCGTCGATGTCAAACTCCGGCACTTCTTTACTGAGAGCCATTGTTATAGTCCTTTGCTGAGTTCGAACTCAGACTCGAGCGGCACCTTTTTCCCTGGCAGCGCTGGAGCCTGTCCCCTCTACATCACAGGAACAGGCCGGGTACAACGATCAACGGCGTGGCAGGAACTGAAGTGGATCGACGGGTTTGCCCTGGCGGCGAATCTCGAAATGCAGCTTCACCCGATCTGTGCCTGTAGACCCCATTTCAGCAATCGACTGCCCTGCCTTGACCTGCTGCCCCTCCCGAACCAACAGCCTGCGGTTATGGCCGTAGGCACTGACGTAGGTATCGCTGTGTTTGATGATGATCAGCTCGCCGTAGCCCCTTAAACCACTCCCGGCGTACACCACCGCACCATCAGACGCAGCAAAAACAGGCTGTCCCAAATCACCGGCGATATCAATGCCTTTATTCAAACTACCGTTTGAAGCAAATTTTCCAATCAGCACACCGTTGGCTGGCCAGGTCCAGCCGCCTACCGCGCGCTCCGCAGCCGGCACGGTGGCAACCACCGGCGCACTGCTGGACGGGGCAGGCGTGGCCGGTTTGCCGGTGCTGGCAGGCGACGTGGACGTGCCCCCCACAGGCCGCCGCGTGACCGTGGTGCGGCTCGACGAGGACGGGTTGGACACCACCGTGGTACTGCTGCTAGAACCACTGCTGAAACGAATCGCCTGGCCTGGGCGAATGGTATAAGGCGCCGAGATGCCATTGCGTGCGGCCAGCTCCTTGTAGTCCCAGCCATAACGGAAGGCGATGGAGAACAGCGTGTCACCAGGCTTGACGATGTACTGCCCGGACGTCACCGCCGGGCGCTTGGGCACGGTGTTGTTGCGGTCGACCACCCGCGCGCTGGTATTACTGGTGCTCGAACAACCCACCAGTAGCGTGCCCATGGCCAGTGCAATCAACAGAAGCTTGAAACCCGACCCATCCTTGCGCTGCCGAATGACTGTGTGACCCACCCGCGCTCCCCTCATGGTGCCGAAAAACGATATGAAGACAAGAAATGCAATATTATTGCAATTATAACCAAGCCAGCCGGTAATGGCAGGCTGATGCAAAAGGCTGTAGCAAAGCCGCGGTGCGCGCTGTGTGCTAGCGCTTCGCTCCGCCAGATAGACAGGGCGCAGCTACAAGAATTCGCCACCGGCGCAAAAATACCGTGCAGCTCATGCCCGCAGCACCCAGCTCGACGCTGCACTCAGGCCAGCGGGCCATTGAGCAGCGGCACGAAACGCACAGCACCCAGCACACGGCGGGAGAACCCATGCTCCTCGCGCACGATCAGCATCAGTTGCTGCGTTTCGCCGGCCGGCCCTACCGGTATGACCATGCGGCCACCGGGCGCCAGCTGGTCAAGCAGTGCCTGGGGGACTTCCGGCGCCACCGCAGTGACGATGATGCCGTTGTAAGGCGCCAGCGCCGGCCAGCCTTCACAACCATCGCCCCAGCGGAATACCACATTGCGCAGGTTCAGCTCCACCAGACGCTCCTTGGCACGGTCCTGCAGCACCTTGATACGTTCCACCGAGAAAACCCGCTCCACCAGCTGGGCCAGTATCGCCGTCTGGTAACCCGAGCCGGTGCCGATCTCCAGCACCTTGTCCAGCGGGCCGGCCTCTAGCAGCAGCTCGCTCATGTGGGCAACCATGAATGGCTGGGAGATGGTCTGGTTGTGGCCGATCGGCAGCGCGGTGTCTTCATAGGCACGATGCGCCAGTGCCTCGTCGACGAACAGGTGACGCGGGGTACGACGAATCACGTCGAGCACCTTGGTGTTCGACACCCCTTCTTCGCACAGGCGCTGGATCAGCCGCTCCCGGGTACGCTGGGAGGTCATGCCGATGCCACGCCGCAGCATATCGTCCTCGCGCATCAGAGCAGGCCCTCCAGCCAACCGTCGAGCTGCTCGAAGGCATCATTGAAGGTGCGGTCGAGCTGCAGCGGAGTGATCGAGACAAAGCCTTGCATCACCGCATGGAAGTCGGTGCCCGGGCCGCCATCTTCGGCATCACCGGCCACGGCGATCCAGTAGCCTTCCTTGCCGCGCGGGTTGACCACCTTGGTCGGTGCCGCCGCCCGCGCCCGGTGACCGAGGCGGGTCAGCTGGATGCCACGGATGTGCTCCAGCGGCAGGTTGGGGATATTGACGTTGAGTACGGTGCGTGGCGGCAGCACCAGGCGCGACTGTGCCTCGACCAGGCGACGGGCGATGTAGGCCGCCGTCGGCAAGTTGTCCGGCTGGCGCGACAACAGCGAAAACGCCAGCGACGTGCCACCAAGGAAACGGCCTTCCAACGCTGCGGCGACCGTACCGGAGTACAACACGTCATCACCCAGGTTGGCACCGAGGTTGATCCCCGACACCACCATGTCCGGCGCCTGCGGCAACAGCCCATTAAGCCCCAGGTGCACACAGTCGGTCGGTGTGCCGTTGAGGCTGATGAAGCCGTTGGCCAGGGTCTGCGGGTGCAGTGGCCGGTCCAGCGTCAGCGAACTGCTGGCGCCGCTCTTGTCTTGGTCCGGGGCAATCACCGCGCACTCGGCGTAATCCGCCAGCGCAGCGTGCAGCGCGGCGATGCCGGGTGCGGTGACACCGTCGTCGTTCGAAATCAGAATACGCATGGGCTGTCCGTCTGCCCTGCCGACACCAGATCCACGACTTCGCGCACCACCACGGTGGCGAAGCATCCGGCCGGCAGGACGAATTCCAGTTGCAGGATATCAGGCTCGGGATAATGCCATGTCAGGCCGCCAATAGGGAGCCGCAAAATACGCCGTTCGTGATCCATGCCCGCCTGGGCCAACCAATGACAAAGTGCCTGTTGCCGCTCGCCCACGGCATTTTCCAGCTGCGCGGTGGCGCCGCCTGCGGGCGAACTGCCCTCGCCCCACATCGGGCCGGTCGGATGCAGGTCGAGAATCGCCAGGCGTGGGTCGGCGCATTCCGCCTCACCGGCCGGGAAGAAGCTACGGCTGTCGGTGAACGCCAGCAAGTCGCCGACCTGGGCCTGCGCCCAGCTACCTTCGGCGACACGTGCAGCCAGCACCTGATTGAACAGGTAGCTGCGCCCGGCCGAAAGCAACCGCGAACGCACGTTACGCTGCTCGGGCAACGCCTTGCGCGCGGCCCAGTCGAGGGCATCATGGACGTTGCCCCCGCCGTGGCCGAAACGCTGGGTGCCGAAATAGTTGGGCACACCGTGCTGCTTGAGCTGTGCCAGGCGGGCATCCACAGCCTGGTGGTCAGCAGCAAGGGCTGTCAGGCGCAGGGTGAAGCCGTTGGCCGAATGCGCGCCGCGCTGCAGCTTGCGTTGGTGGCGCACCTGCTTGAGCACGCGCAGGCTGGCATCTTCAGCACGCGACAGGTCCGGGTCGGCCTTGCCCGGCAGGTGCAGGCTGAACCACTGACGGGTCAGGGCCTGACGGTCCTTGAGCCCGGCGTAGCTGATAGCGCGCGCCGGCACGCCTGCGGCGCGCGCCAGGCGGCGGGCGGCCTCTTCAGTGTTCAAGTCGCGCTTTTCGACCCACAGCCACAGGTGCTCACCCTGGCCGGACAGCGGAATGTCCAGCACTTCGTCAACCTGAAAGTCTTCAGCCACTGCCTTGAGGACGGCGGTGCCCAAGGGTTCGCCCGATGCGCGCGGGCCCAGCAGTTCCTGCTCGGTCATGCTGGCAGCAGCAGGGCGACCGAATGCACGGCAATCCCCTCCTCACGGCCAGTGAAGCCCAGCTTTTCAGTGGTGGTGGCCTTGACGTTGACCTGGTCGCGTTCAACCTGCAGGTCTTCGGCGATCAGCTGGCGCATGGTCTCGATGTGCGGGGCCATCTTCGGCGCCTGGGCGACGATGGTGGCGTCGACATTGCCGACCTTCCAGCCCTTGGCCTTGACGATGCCGACCACATGGCGCAGCAGCACGCGGCTGTCGGCGCCCTTGAATTGTGGGTCGGTGTCGGGGAAGTGCTTGCCGATGTCGCCCAGCGCCGCAGCGCCCAGCAAGGCATCGCTCAGGGCGTGCAGCAGCACGTCGCCGTCGGAATGGGCCAGCAGGCCGTATTTGTGGGGGATACGCACCCCGCCCAGGGTAATGAAATCACCGTCGCAGAAACGGTGCACATCGTAGCCATGGCCAATACGCATAGAAAAACGCCCTGAATGAGTCAGGGCGTGATTCTACCTGCTTTTGCAGCATTGGGGCTGCTTCGCAGCCCATCGCCGGCAAGCCAGTGCCCACCTCGCCCCCATGGCCCTGGAGCCATGCACAGTACCTGTGGGCGCTGGCTTGCCGGCGATGGCGCAAACACCCCAGCTACGCCTTACACCCGCCCCAGTGCCACCGCATGATGGCGCAGGTGATCTTCGATGAAGCTGGCAATGAAGTAGTAGCTGTGGTCATAGCCCGGCTGCAAACGCAGGGTCATTTCATGGCCCCCTTTTCGCGCGGCCTGCTCCAGCGCTTCAGGCTTGAGCTGCTTCTCGAGGAAGTCGTCACGGTCGCCCTGGTCAACCAGCAAGGGCGGGCATTCGCCGGCCGGTGTTTCAGCCAGCAGGATGCTGGCATCCCACTCGCGCCAGCGCGCTCGGTCTTCACCCAGGTAGCGGCTGAAAGCCTTCTCGCCCCAGGGGCAATCCATCGGGTTGCTGATGGGCGAGAACGCCGACACCGAGCGGTAGCGCCCCGGGTTGCGCAAGGCGCACACCAGCGCGCCATGCCCACCCATTGAGTGGCCGCTGATGCTGCGCTCGCCCGAAGCCGGGAAGTGCGCCTCGATCAGCGCCGGCAACTCCTCCACCACATAGTCATGCATGCGGTAATGCTGGGCCCAGGGTTGCTGGGTGGCGTTGAGGTAGAAGCCGGCCCCCAGGCCGAAGTCCCAGGCGCCATCCGGGTCGCCCGGCACCTGTTCGCCACGCGGGCTGGTGTCGGGGGCCACGATGATCAGCCCAAGCTCAGCTGCCATGCGCTGGGCGCCGGCCTTCTGCATGAAGTTCTCGTCGGTGCAGGTGAGGCCGCTAAGCCAGTACAGCACCGGCAGCTTCTCGCCCTGCTCGGCCTGCGGCGGCAAGTACACGGCGAACACCATGTCGCAACCCAGCACCTTGGAGTGATGCCGGTAACGCTTGTGCCAGCCGCCAAAGCTCTTCTGGCAGGAGATGTTATCCAGGCTCATGGCACACCTCAGAAGTGGATCACGCTGCGGATGCTCTTGCCTTCATGCATCAGGTCGAAGGCTTTGTTGATGTCTTCCAGGCCCATGGTATGGGTGATGAAGGTATCCAGCGGAATCTCGCCCTTTTCGGACATTTCCACGTAGCTCGGCAGCTCGCTGCGGCCACGCACGCCGCCGAACGCCGAACCACGCCAGACGCGCCCGGTGACCAGCTGGAACGGACGGGTGGCAATTTCCTGGCCGGCACCGGCTACACCGATGATGACCGACTCGCCCCAGCCCTTGTGGCAGCATTCCAGAGCAGCGCGCATCAGTTGCACGTTGCCGATGCACTCGAAGGAGAAGTCCACGCCACCGTCGGTGAGGTCGACAATCACTTCCTGGATCGGGCGGTCGTAGTCTTTCGGGTTGATACAGTCGGTGGCACCCAGTTGGCGGGCAATCTCGAACTTGGCCGGGTTGATGTCGATGGCGATGATGCGCGCGGCCTTGGCCTTGACCGCACCGATCACCGCCGACAGGCCGATGCCGCCCAGGCCGAAGATGGCCACGGTGTCACCCGGCTTGACCTTGGCGGTGTTGAGCACCGCGCCGATACCGGTGGTGACGCCACAGCCCAGCAGGCAGACTTTTTCCAGTGGGGCTTCTTTCTGGATCTTGGCCACGGAGATTTCCGGCAGCACGGTGTACTCGGAGAAGGTCGAGGTGCCCATGTAGTGGAACAGCTGCTGGCCCTTGTACGAGAAGCGCGTGGTGCCGTCCGGCATCAGGCCCTTGCCCTGGGTAGCACGGATGGCCTGGCACAGGTTGGTCTTGCCCGACAGGCAGAACTTGCACTTGCCGCATTCCGGGGTGTACAGCGGGATCACGTGGTCGCCGACGGCCACCGAGGTCACGCCCTCGCCTACCGCTTCGACGATCGCGCCGCCTTCGTGGCCGAGGATCGACGGGAAGATGCCTTCCGGGTCAGCACCCGACAGGGTGTAGGCATCAGTGTGGCAGACACCACTGGCGACCACACGCAGCAGCACTTCCCCGGCCTTGGGCATGGCCACGTCGACTTCGACGATTTCCAAGGGTTTTTTGGCTTCGAAGGCTACAGCAGCACGGGACTTGATCATCAAAGGTCTCCAAATAGAGGGGCGATTCAGTCTCACAGTGTAATTCACCGCCTTTTGATGAATAATCCGGCCAAAGACAAAACATTATTGCCACACAGGGATAATCCATGAGCAGCCGCTGGGAAGGCATCGACGAATTTGTCGCGGTGGCAGAATCGGGCCAGTTCACTGCAGCCGCCGAACGCCTGGGGGTTTCGTCGTCGCACATCAGCCGGCAAATCGCCCGTCTGGAAGAGCGCCTGCAGACCCGCCTGCTGTATCGCAGCACGCGCCGGGTAACCCTGAGCGAGGCCGGGCAGACCTTTCTGCAGCATTGCCAGCGTTTGCAGGATGGCCGCGAAGAAGCCCTGCGCGCCATGGGCGACCTGGCCAGCGAGCCCAAGGGCTTGCTGCGCATGACCTGCGCGGTAGCCTACGGCGAGCGCTTCATCGTGCCGCTGGTGACACGGTTCATGGCGCTGTACCCCCAGTTGCGGGTGGATGTGGAACTGAGCAACCACACACTCGACCTGCTGCATGAAGGCATGGACCTGGCCATTCGCCTGGGCCGCCTTGCCGACTCTCGGCTAGTGGCCACTCGCCTGGCGCCGCGACGCATGTACCTGTGCGCCTCGCCGGCCTACCTGGAGCGTTACGGCCGGCCGCACAGCCTGTCGGAACTGGCGCGGCACAATTGCCTGGTGGGCAGTTCGGACTTGTGGGCGCTGCAGCAGGACGGCCGCGAGATCAGCCAGCGAATACAGGGCAACTGGCGCTGCAACAGTGGCCAGGCGGTGCTGGATGCGGCGCTGCAAGGGATAGGGTTGTGTCAGTTGCCGGATTACTACGTGCTGGAGCACCTGAACAGCGGTGCGCTGGTGTCCTTGCTTGAGGCGCACCAGCCGCCGAATACGGCGGTGTGGGCGCTGTATCCGCAGCAGCGGCACCTGTCACCGAAGGTGCGGCGACTGGTGGATTACCTGAAGGAAGGGTTGGCGGGGTTGCCGGAATATCGCGGGATCTGATGGCAAAGGGGGCCGCAGAGCGGACCCGGCGATTTCAGCGCCTACCCGCCCAGCGTTGGCGCAACCATTCCAGGTCTTCGGGCCGGGTCACCTTGATATTGTCACTGCGCCCTTCCACCAGCCGCGGCGCCTGGCCGGACCATTCGATGGCAGAAGCCTCATCGGTCACCACCACATCCGACACCAGGCACTCGGCCAGCGCCCGGTGCAACGCCCCCAGGCGGAACATCTGCGGGGTATACGCCTGCCAGATGGTACTGCGGTCCACGGTAGCGCTCACCCGGCCATTGCTGTCGGCACGCTTGAGGGTGTCACGCGCCGGCACCGCCAGCAGGCCACCCACCGGGTCGTCCGCCAGCTCCGACAACAACTTGTCCAGGTCGCTGCGCGCAAGGTTTGGCCGCGCGGCATCGTGCACCAGCACCCAGTCGCTGTCCGAGGCCCCCTGGGCATGCAGTAACAGCAAAGCGTTGAGCACCGAGTCGGCGCGCTCACGCCCGCCCGCCGCGCGCTGGATGCGCGAGTCGCTGGCACAACGCAGGGCCGGCCAGTACGGGTCATCTTCAGCTAGGCTGACCACCACGCCGTTGAGCGCCGAGTGGCCAAGAAAACAGTCGAGGCTGTGCTCGAGCAGGGTCCGCCCGGCCAGCTCCAGGTATTGCTTGGGGCGGTCGGCAGCCATGCGGGCACCTACGCCCGCAGCAGGAATCACGGCCCAGAAGGCCGGCAACGTATCGATCATTTCTGTGGCAACTGGAAGAGGGTTTCGCCCTCTTTGACCATTCCCAATTCGTGGCGAGCCCGCTCTTCAACGGTCTCCATGCCTTTTTTCAGCTCCAGCACTTCGGCATCGAGCACACGGTTACGCTCGAGCAGACGCTCGTTCTCGGCATGCTGCTCGGCAATCTGCTGCTTCAGCTCGGTCACTTGCGCCAGGCTGCCACTACCCACCCACAGGCGGTACTGCAGGCCACCCAGCAGCAGGAGCAGGACGAGGAACAACCAATAAGGACTGCGCATCTAGGTATCCAGGTTAAAAAGACCGCCGCACACTATGCATTTCGGGGTCTCAAATAGCACGAAGCCTGGCCGAGGCCAGGCTTCGTAGACAGAAACCCGTTGGAACGCAGTAAAGTTCAGTAAGAACGTTCCTACAGCTCCGGCTGCTGTCTTTTTACCATCTCTTGCTTAGCCGCGAAACTCGGCACGACCACGGTAAACCGCTTTGGCACCCAGTTGCTCTTCGATGCGCAGCAGTTGGTTGTACTTGGAAACGCGATCGGAACGGCACAGCGAACCGGTCTTGATCTGACCGGCAGCGGTACCCACGGCCAGGTCGGCAATGGTCGAATCTTCGGTTTCACCGGAACGGTGCGAGATCACCGCGGTGTAGCCCGCAGCCTTGGCCATCTGGATGGCTTCCAGGGTTTCGGTCAGCGAGCCGATCTGGTTGAACTTGATCAGGATCGAGTTACCGATGCCCTTCTCGATGCCTTCTTTGAGGATCTTGGTGTTGGTCACGAACAGGTCGTCGCCAACCAACTGTACCTTCTCGCCGATCTTGTCAGTGAGGATCTTCCAGCCAGCCCAGTCGGACTCGTCCAGGCCGTCTTCGATCGAGATGATCGGGAAGCGCTCGGTCAGGCCTTTCAGGTACTCGGCGAAGCCTTCGGCATCGAACGACTTGCCTTCACCAGACAGGTTGTACTTGCCGTCTTCGTAGAATTCGGAAGCCGCGCAGTCCAGGGCCAGGGTGACATCGGTGCCCAGCTTGTAGCCGGCCTTTTCAACGGCTTCAGCGATGGCGCCCAGGGCGTCTTCGTTGGATGCCAGGTTAGGGGCGAAGCCACCTTCATCACCTACGGCGGTGTTCAGGCCACGGGCCTTCAGCACGGCTTTGAGGTGGTGGAAGATTTCGGTACCCATGCGCAGGCCGTCGGAGAAGGTCTTGGCGCCAACCGGCTGAACCATGAACTCCTGGATATCGACGTTGTTGTCGGCGTGCTCGCCACCGTTGATGATGTTCATCATCGGAACCGGCATCGAGTACTGGCCTGGGGTGCCGTTCAGGTTGGCGATATGCGCGTACAGCGGCAGGTCCTGGTCCTGGGCAGCGGCCTTGGCGGCAGCCAGGGAAACAGCCAGGATGGCGTTGGCGCCCAGTTTGGCCTTGTTCTCGGTACCGTCCAGTTCGATCATGGCGCGGTCCAGGGCCTTCTGGTCGGAAGGGTCCTTGCCCAGCAGCAGCTCACGGATCGGGCCGTTGATGTTGCCGACGGCTTTCAGCACGCCCTTGCCCAGGTAACGGCTCTTGTCGCCATCACGCAGCTCCAGCGCTTCGCGCGAGCCGGTGGAAGCACCGGACGGCGCGCAAGCGCTGCCGATGATGCCGTTGTCGAGCAGTACATCGGCTTCCACGGTGGGGTTGCCACGCGAATCGAGAACTTCACGACCTTTGATGTCGACGATTTTTGCCATTGTTGTAAGCACTCCAGAATTGACGAAAACAACCTAGCTTAAGAAATTCTTGCCGTTCACCAGGCGGGTTTGCAGTGGGCAGGCCGGGTGAAGGGAGCCCCTGACCGATTGGTCAGGGGTGGATCGGGCGCTACTTTACCCGAGAAATGAGCTTTACGCGGTTTCTACCGTCGGAAAACTTTTTACCAGGTCATCCAGTTGCTTGAGCTGGGCCAGGAATGGCTCCAGTTTGTCCAGGCGCAGGGCGCATGGGCCATCGCACTTGGCGTTGTCCGGGTCGGGGTGGGCTTCAAGGAACAGGCCGGCCAGCCCCTGGCTCATGCCTGCCTTGGCCAGGTCGGTGACCTGGGCGCGACGGCCGCCGGCGGAATCGCTACGGCCGCCCGGCATCTGCAGGGCGTGGGTCACGTCAAAGAATACCGGATACTCGAACTGCTTCATGATGCCGAAGCCGAGCATGTCCACCACCAGGTTGTTGTAGCCGAAGCTAGAACCGCGCTCGCAGAGGATCAACTGGTCGTTACCGGCCTCTTCGCACTTGGCCAGGATATGTTTCATTTCCTGGGGTGCGAGGAACTGGGCTTTCTTGATGTTGATCACCGCGCCGGTCTTGGCCATGGCAACCACCAGGTCGGTCTGCCGCGACAGGAAGGCCGGCAGCTGGATGATGTCGCATACCTTGGCAACAGGCTCGGCCTGGTAAGGCTCGTGCACATCGGTGATCACCGGCACGTTGAAGGTGCGCTTGATCTCTTCGAAGATCTTCAGCCCTTCTTCCATGCCCGGACCACGGTAGGACGTTACCGACGAACGGTTGGCCTTGTCGAAACTCGCCTTGAACACGTACGGGATACCGAGCTTCTCGGTCACCCGCACGTACTCTTCGCAGACCTTCATTGCCAGGTCACGGGACTCCAGGACGTTCATGCCGCCGAACAGGACGAACGGCTTGTCGTTGGCGATCTCGATGTTACCGACGCGAATGATCTTCTGGGTCATTGATCAGGCCTTGTTCTTCTGAGCCAGGGCTGCCTTGACGAAACCACTGAACAGCGGGTGGCCGTCACGCGGGGTGGAGGTGAATTCCGGGTGGAACTGGCAGGCGACGAACCATGGGTGGTCCTTGGACTCGACCACTTCCACCAGCGCACCGTCTTCGGAACGACCGGAAACCACCAGGCCAGCATCGACCAGTTGCGGCAGCAGGTTGTTGTTCACTTCGTAGCGGTGACGGTGACGCTCGGTGATCACGTCCTTGTTGTAGCAGTCGTGCACCTTGGAGCCGGCGGCCAGTTGGCAATCCTGTGCGCCCAGGCGCATGGTGCCGCCCAGGTCGGAAGCCTCGGTACGGGTTTCGACGGCGCCGGTGGCATCTGCCCACTCGGTGATCAGGCCGACCACCGGGTGGCCGCTGTTGCGGTCGAATTCGGTGGAGTTGGCGTCTTTCCAGCCCATCACGTTACGGGCAAACTCGATCACGGCCACCTGCATGCCCAGGCAGATGCCCAGGTACGGTACTTTGTTCTCACGGGCATACTGCACCGCGGTGATCTTGCCTTCCACGCCACGCAGGCCGAAACCGCCCGGCACCAGAATGGCGTCGGCGCCCTCGAGCAGGCTGGTACCCTGGTTCTCGATGTCTTCCGAGTCGATATAGCGCAGGTTTACCTTGGTGCGGTTGGTGATGCCGGCGTGGCTCATCGCTTCGATCAGCGACTTGTACGCATCCAGCAGCTCCATGTACTTGCCGACCATGGCGATGGTCACTTCATGCTCCGGGTTGAGCTTGGCATCGACCACTTTGTCCCACTCGGACAGGTCGGCACCATTGCACTGCAAACCGAAACGTTCGACGACGAAGTCGTCCAGGCCCTGAGCGTGCAGCACGCCCGGGATCTTGTAGATGGTGTCGACATCTTCCAGCGAAATCACCGCACGCTCTTCAACGTTGGTGAACAGCGCAATCTTGCGACGCGACGAGGCATCGACCGGGTGGTCGGAGCGGCAGATCAGCACGTCAGGCTGCAAGCCGATGGAGCGCAGCTCCTTGACCGAGTGCTGGGTCGGCTTGGTCTTGGTTTCGCCAGCGGTGGCGATGTACGGGACCAGGGTCAGGTGCATCAGCATGGCGCGCTTGGAGCCCACTTCGACGCGCAGCTGGCGGATCGCCTCAAGGAACGGCTGCGACTCGATGTCACCCACGGTACCGCCGATTTCCACCAGGGCCACGTCGGCATCGCCGGCACCCTTGATGATACGACGCTTGATTTCGTCGGTGATGTGCGGAATGACCTGGATGGTCGCGCCCAGATAGTCACCACGACGCTCTTTACGCAGCACGTGCTCGTAAATGCGACCGGTGGTGAAGTTGTTGTTCTGGGTCATGGTGGTGCGGATGAACCGCTCGTAGTGGCCCAGGTCGAGGTCAGTCTCGGCGCCATCCTGGGTGACGAACACTTCCCCGTGCTGGAACGGGCTCATGGTGCCCGGGTCGACGTTGATGTACGGATCCAGCTTGAGCATGGTGACCTTCAGGCCCCGCGCTTCCAGGATGGCCGCCAGGGAAGCCGAGGCAATGCCTTTCCCCAATGAAGAAACAACACCGCCCGTGACGAATATGTAGCGCGTCATGAAAAACCCTAGAAGTCTGCGTTAAGGCGGCCAGCGCCGCCGGAGAAAGCGAAGGAAGGCCGAAGCCCCCGATCACCTGCGTCAATCACAGTGCATCTCGAAAAACTGTCGCGTCTGTACAGACCAGGGGTATCCCCGGCATGGAGCTCGCTCGTCATTTCCAGAATTCAGCCCAGCAAAAAACTGCTTGGTAATCGGCAACCCCTGTGTTTTCGCGGAAGCCACAGAAGTTGTATCAAGAAGGGAGGGTAGTCTACCGGAATGTACCCTTCATCTCAAACCTTGCGCGCTGGTCGGCAACTGCCAATGCAGCTGGCAATCCGCCTGCACCAGCCCGGGCAGGTTGGCCACCGCCAGCAGGCGCCCGCCCTGATAGAGCAATGGCAGGCGCGGACGCAGGAAATGCGGCACCTGCTGCTCATTGAGCAGGCGCTTGAGGTCGCGCTGGCCGCGCCCTGGGACCTCCAGCCTTTCGCCGCCCTGGCGGTAGGCAATGCGCAGGCCAGCCAGCGGCCCGGCGACATCAAGACGCACCCTGCCGTTTCCTGGCAGCACCAGGGCAGCAGCTGAATTGAGCCAGGCTAGTTCGCCGACAGGCTGCTGCAACCAGTCGCCGCTCAGCCACCAGATGCGACCTTGGCTGCGCACCAGCTCCCCATCGGCAAGCCGCCAGACGGGCTGGGCATCGGCGGCGGCATCGCGCAGGTCGCCCCAGCCAGCCCAATGCCGGGCGTCGGGCAGACGGGTGCGCCGGCTCAGCCAATATTGAACGGCATTACGCTGACGGGCCGGCGACAGCGTCACCAGGGCGGCCAGGTCGAGGGATTCCAGTCCCGACCAGGCAAGGGGCGCGCCTTCTTGCGCAGCCGCCAGGTCGCTCTGGGCCAGTTCGTCCAGCAGGCCCAGCGCTTCACCCAGGTGCTCGGCGGCACGAGCGAAGTTCTGGCCGGCCTGCGGCCAACGTTGCTGCAAGTGCGGGAACACCTCGCCACGCAGGTAGTTGCGGGCAAATTGTGTGTCGCTATTCGAAGGGTCTTCAATCCATGCAAGCCCGTTCACCCGGGCATAGTCATGCAGTTGCTGGCGTGAACAACCCAGCAACGGCCTGATCAGGCTGCCCTGCCCTAGCGCCCGCTGCGCAGGCATCGCCGCCAGGCCACGCAGGCCGGCGCCGCGCAACAGGCGGAACAACAGCGTTTCAGCCTGGTCGTCGCGGTGCTGCCCGGTAAACAGCATGTCGCCTTGGCCCAAGGCTTGCTCGAAAGCGGCATAGCGAGCGTTGCGGGCAGCCTGTTCGAGGCTGGCGCCGGGAGTGACCTGGACGTGAATGACCTGAAGTTCGATGCCAAAGTTGTCGCAGATGGCTTGGCAGTGGGCAGGCCAGGCGTCGGCCGCGGCTTGCAGGCCGTGGTGGATATGGATGGCGCGCAGCGGGGGGGAAGCGTGGTTGCGGGCGTGGGTGGCCAGCAGGTGCAGGAGGACGGTGGAGTCGAGACCACCGGAGAAGGCTATGTACCAGGTGGGGGCTTGCAGCCAGGGGGTGAGGTTGATCATGAGGGCCTCACATGGCTTGAGAGTGCCGGGGGGGCTTTGCACCCCATTCGCCGGCAAGCCAGGCTCCCACAAAGCTCACCGTGGGAGCCCGGCTTGCCGGCGAATGGGCCGCAGAGCGGCCCCTTTGGTATGTCAGAGGCCGTAACTCATCAGGCGCTCGTAACGGCGAGCCAACAGCGCGTCGTTGTCCAGCTTGCCGAGCATGTCCAGCTGCTGTATCAGGTCAGCGCGGATGCTTTCCGACACTTTCACCGGGTCACGATGGGCGCCGCCCAACGGCTCCTGGATGACCTTGTCGACGATGTTCAGGCTCTTCAGGCGCTCGGCAGTGATGCCCATTGCCTCGGCTGCGTCGCACGCCTTGTCGGCAGTCTTCCACAGGATCGAAGCGCAACCTTCCGGCGAGATCACCGAGTAGGTGGAGTATTGCAGCATGTTCAGCTGGTCACACACGCCGATCGCCAGTGCACCGCCAGACCCGCCCTCACCGATCACGGTGGCGATGATCGGGGTTTTCAGGCGCGCCATCACGCGCAGGTTCCAGGCGATTGCCTCGCTCTGGTTGCGCTCTTCGGCGTCGATGCCCGGGTAGGCACCCGGGGTGTCGATGAAGGTCAGGATCGGCATCTTGAAGCGCTCGGCCATTTCCATCAGGCGGCACGCCTTGCGGTAGCCCTCCGGGCGCGGCATGCCGAAGTTGCGGCGTACCTTTTCGCGCACTTCACGGCCCTTCTGGTGGCCGATGACCATGACCGGCTTGCCATCCAGGCGCGCGGTACCACCTACGATGGCGGCGTCGTCGGAGAAGTGGCGGTCACCGTGCAGCTCTTCGAACTCGGTGAAGATGTGCTCCAGGTAGTCCAGGGTGTAAGGACGACGCGGGTGACGTGCCAGGCGGGCGATCTGCCAGCTGGTCAGGTTGCCGAAGATGCTTTCGGTCAGTGTGTTGCTCTTGTCTTGCAGACGGGCAATTTCATCGCTGATGTTCAGCGAATTGTCGTTGCCTACCAGGCGCAGGCCTTCGATCTTGGCTTGCAGGTCGGCAATCGGCTGTTCGAAATCGAGAAAATTCGGGTTCATAGTCATCCGTCTTGGGTCTACGGCCAGGCGGCCGGCCGGTTGATCCGTTTGGCGCCATACCTTAAGGGATCAGGCGCATTCAGGTCGAGATTAAATTTTGGGTCGGTTCAACGATATTGCAGGAAGACGTTCTCACGCCCGAACTGGTCACGCAGCGCCTGAATCAGCCCGTCGGCCGGGTCGATCGACCACTGCTCACCGAACTGCAGCATGGCCTTGGCGTCGCTGCCGGTGTACTCCAGGGTAATCGGGCAAGCACCGCGATGGCGCGTGATCAGCTCGCCCAGCCACTTCAGCCGGTCGCCTTTCAGCGCCTCGTGTGCCACCTTCAGGCGCAGGCTCTCGGCCAGCTTGGTGCGCGCATCTTCCATGGTCATCACCTGCTTCACCCGCAGGCGCAGGCCACCCGAAAAGTCATCGTTGCTGACCTCGCCTTCGACAACCACCATGGCATCGGCCTGCAGCAAAGACTGTGCCGCCATGAAGGAATCAGCGAACAGGGAGGCCTCGATGCGGCCGGAACGGTCATCCAGGGTGACGAAGCCCATCTTGTCGCCCTTCTTGTTCTTCATCACCCGCAGGGCAATGATCATGCCGGCGATAGTCTGGGTCTCGCGCGACGGCTTGAGGTCAATGATGCGCTGACGGGCGAAGCGGCGGATCTCTGCCTCGTACTCGTCGATCGGGTGACCGGTGAGGTACAGGCCCAAGGTGTCCTTCTCGCCCTTCAGGCGCTCCTTGAGGGTGAGCTCGCGCACCTTGCGGTGATTGGCATAGACATCGACTTGCGCTTCATCGAACATGCTGCCAAACAGGTCGACATGGCCACTGTCCGCCGTATGGGCTGCCTGCTCGGCTGCCTTGATGGCTTCGCCCAGCGCCGAGAGCAAGGTTGCACGGTTGATGTCGATGTTGGCCTGGTAGGCCTTGATCTCGTCATGGAAGTGCGGGCCCAGGCGGTCCAGTGCGCCGCTGCGCACCAGGGCATCCAGGGTGCGCTTGTTCACCCGCTTGAGGTCGATGCGTTCACAGAAGTCGAACAGGTCCTTGAACGGCCCGCCTTGGGCGCGGGCCTCGACAATGGCCTCCACCGGGCCTTCGCCGACGCCTTTGATCGCGCCCAGACCGTAGACGATTCGGCCGTCGTTGTTGACGGTGAACTTGAAGTCGGAGAAGTTCACGTCGGGCGCGTCGAGGCGCAACTTCATGCTGCGGACTTCTTCTACCAGCACAACCACCTTGTCGGTGTTATGCATATCCGCCGACAGCACGGCAGCCATGAACGGCGCCGGGAAGTGGGTTTTCAGCCAGGCCGTCTGGTAGGACACCAGGCCATAGGCGGCGGAGTGGGATTTGTTGAAGCCATACCCCGCAAACTTTTCCACCAGATCAAAGATGTTACCGGCCAGGTCGGCATCGATGCCGTTGTTGGCGCAACCTTCGATGAAACCACCACGCTGCTTGGCCATTTCCTCGGGCTTTTTCTTACCCATGGCCCGGCGCAGCATGTCCGCACCACCGAGGGTGTAGCCCGCCATCACCTGAGCGATCTGCATCACCTGTTCCTGGTACAGGATGATGCCATAGGTAGGCGCCAGCACCGGCTGCAGGCCTTCATACTGGTAATCCGGGTGCGGATAGGCCAGCTCGGCACGGCCGTGCTTGCGGTTGATGAAGTCGTCCACCATGCCCGACTGCAACGGGCCCGGGCGGAACAGCGCCACCAGTGCGATAAGGTCCTCGAGGCAGTCGGGTTTGAGCTTCTTGATCAGCTCCTTCATGCCCCGGGATTCAAGCTGGAACACCGCCGTTGTTTCGGCTTTTTGCAGCAACTCGTACGTCTTGCGGTCATCCAGCGGGATGAAGTCGATGTTCAGATCGGGCAGGTTCTTCTTGGCCTGCTCGCGGTTGATGATCTCCATCGCCCACTTGATGATGGTCAGGGTACGCAGGCCGAGGAAGTCGAACTTGACCAGGCCGGCGGCCTCGACGTCGTCCTTGTCGAACTGGGTGACCAGGCCGCCGCCCTCTTCATCACAGGCGATCGGCGAAAAATCGGTGAGCTTGGTCGGCGCGATAACCACACCACCGGCGTGCTTGCCGGTACCCCGGGTGACGCCTTCCAGCTTCAGCGCCATGTCCCAGATTTCGCGGGCGTCCTCGTCACCCTTGAGGAAGTCGCGCAGAATTTCTTCCTGCTCGTAGGCCTTCTCCAGGGTCATGCCCACTTCGAACGGGATCATCTTGGACAGGCGGTCGGCCAGGCCGTAGGACTTGCCCTGCACCCGCGCCACGTCACGCACCACCGCCTTGGCGGCCATGGTGCCAAAGGTGATGATCTGGCTGACCGCATTGCGCCCGTAGGCATCGGCCACATATTCGATCACCCGGTCCCGGCCGTCCATGCAGAAGTCGACGTCAAAGTCGGGCATGGAAACACGTTCAGGGTTGAGGAAGCGCTCGAAGAGCAAGTCGTAGGCCAGCGGGTCGAGGTCGGTGATCTTCAGCACGTAGGCCACCAGCGAGCCTGCACCCGAACCACGGCCAGGTCCCACCGGCACGCCGTTGTTCTTGGCCCACTTGATGAAGTCCATCACGATCAGGAAGTAACCGGGGAAGCCCATCTGGATAATGATATCCAGCTCGAATTTCAGGCGGTCCAGGTACACCTGGCGCTTCTCTTCGTAATTGGGCGTGGTCTCTTTGGGCCACAGTACCGCCAGGCGCTCTTCCAGGCCTTCGTGGGAAACGTGACGCAGGTAATCGTCGATGCCCATGCCGTTCGGCGTAGGAAAGTCGGGCAGGAAGTGTTTGCCCAGTTGCACCTGGATGTTGCAGCGCTTGGCGATCTCGACGGTGTTGGCGATGGCATCAGGCAAGTCGCTGAACAGCTCGGCCATTTCCTCGGCCGATTTCAGGTACTGCTGGTCACTGTAGCCACGCGGGCGGCGCGGGTCATCAAGGGTCCAGCCTTCACCAATGCACACGCGGGTTTCGTGGGCGTCGAAGTCCGCTTGCTTGATGAAACGCACGTCGTTGGTGGCCACCAGCGGGGCACCAAGCTTGTCGGCCAACGCCACCGCCGCGTGCACGTATTCCTCGTCGCGAGCGCGGTTGGTGCGCTGTACTTCAACGTAGAAGCGCTCGGGGAACATGCCCATCCAGTCTTGCAGCAAGGCCTGGGCTTCTTCGTCCCGGCCGGACAACAAGGCCATGCCGATATCGCCTTCCTTGCCCGCTGAAAGGGCAATCAGGCCCTCGCTGGCAGGGGCGATCCAGTCCCGCTGAAGAATGACCAGGCCGTTACGCTGGCCTTCGGTCCAGCCGCGCGAGATCAACTCGGTGAGGTTGCGGTAACCCTTGGGGTCCATGGCCAGGAAGCAGATGCGCGACAGCGGGGCTTCCGGGTCGGCACCGGCCAGCCACAGGTCGGCACCACAGATCGGCTTGATGCCCGCGCCCATGGCCGTCTTGTAGAACTTCACCAGCGAGCACATGTTGCTCTGGTCGGTGATCGCCACCGCCGGCATGTTCATCCCGGCCAGCGCCTTGGCCAGCGGTTTGATCCGCACCAGGCCGTCGACCAGCGAGAATTCGGAGTGGACGCGCAGGTGAACGAAGGGAACCGACATGGAAGATCCTGTAGCAGTGCTTAACGACAAGGGCGGGATTGTAGCTCAAATGGGGAAGAGATTTGGGGCTGCTTGCACCCTCCCTGCAGGAGCAGCCTTGTGCTGCGAAGAGGCCAGTACCGGCGTAGCAACTGCATTTACCTGACTGCCCTTTCGCAGCACAAGGCTGCTCCTACAAGAGCGAAAGGGCCGCGAAGGGCCCTGGCAGGTCAGATCAGGGAATGGGTGACGCCTTCGCGTGCTTCCCAGGCCGCCCGCACCGGGGCAAAGGAACGCCGATGAATGGGCGTAGGCCCCAACCGCGCCAACGCCTCAAGGTGCACCGGGGTCGGGTACCCCTTGTGCCCACCAATGCCATACCCGGGGTAGATCAGCTCGAACGCGCTCATCTCACGGTCACGGCTGACCTTGGCCAGGATCGAGGCAGCCGCAATAGCCGGCACCTGGCTATCGCCTTTGACCACCGGCGACGCCGGAACGGCCAGGTTCGGGCAGCGGTTGCCATCGATCAAGGCCAGTTTCGGCGTAATGTGCAGGCCTTCCACCGCGCGCTGCATGGCCAGCATTGTGGCCTGCAGGATGTTCAAGCGGTCGATTTCTTCGACCTCGGCACGGGCGATGCAGAAGCTCAGGGCCTTTTCACAGATCTCGTCGAACAACGCCTCGCGCTTGGCTTCGGTGAGTTTCTTCGAGTCGTTCAGGCCGAGGATCGGGCGCGCCGGATCAAGGATTACCGCCGCCGTTACCACCGCACCGCACAGCGGGCCGCGGCCGACTTCGTCGACGCCGGCGACCAGGTCCTCGACCAGGTTGAAGTCCAGTCCAATTTGCATGTCAGCGGTCCTTGAGCAAGGCCAGTACCGCCTCGGCCGCCTGGTTGGAGGCGTCACGGCGCAGGGTGCGGTGAATTTCGTCGAAACGTTCGGTCTGCTGGCTGCCATCGCGCACCAGCGGCGCGAGGGTGTTGGCCAGGGCATCGCTGGTGGCGGCGTCCTGCAACAGTTCAGGCACCAGTTCGCGCTGGGCGAGCAGGTTCGGCAATGACACGTAAGGGCTCTTGACCAGGCGCTTGAGGATCCAGTAGGTCAGGGGCGCCAAACGGTAGGCTACCACCATGGGGCGCTTGTACAGCAGTGCTTCGAGGGTGGCGGTACCCGAGGCGATCAAGACCGCATCACAGGCTGCCAGCGCCTGGTGCGACTGGCCATCGAGCAGGGTCAGCGGCAGTTGCCGGCCTACGAGCATGTGTTCAACCTGGGCACGACGCGCGGCGTTGGCGCAGGGCAGCACGAAGTGCACGCCCGGTACCTGCTGCTGCAGACGCTCGGCGGCGTCAAGGAACAATGCCCCCAGGCGCCCTACTTCGCCGCCCCGGCTGCCGGGCATCAGCGCAACCACCGGGCCCGCGCCCAGGCCAAGCGCAGCACGCGCTGCAAGACGGTCAGCTTGCAGCGGTATGGTGTCGGCCAGCGGATGACCGACAAAACGCACCGGCACGCCCTGCTCTTCATAGAACCGCGCCTCGAACGGCAGCAGCGTCAGCATCAGGTCGCAGCCTTCGCGAATTTTCAGCACGCGCTTCTGCCGCCAGGCCCAGACCGACGGGCTGACGTAATGCACGGTCTTGATCCCGACCTGACGCAGTTTCAGTTCGATGTTGAGGGTGAAGTCAGGGGCGTCAATGCCGATGAAGACATCGGGCTTTGCGTCGATCAGTGTCTGGATCAGCAGCTTGCGGCGCTTGAGCAGCTCGCGCAGGCGCCCCAGCACTTCGACCAGGCCCATGACCGCCAGGCGCTCCATGGGGAAGTACGATTGCAGCCCTTCGGCTTCCATCAAAGGGCCGCCAACGCCAATGAAACGTACATCGGGGTGGCGCGCCTTGAGGGCACGCATCAAGCCTGAACCAAGGATATCGCCGCTGGCCTCACCCGCGACCAAGGCTACGCAAAGCGGGGCCATGTCAGCGGGTGATGCCGCGGGCGGAGTTCACGATCGACTGACGGAACAGTTCGACCTCAGGGTGCTTCGCAGCCATCTCGGCCAGCTCCTTGAGCGCGTCTTCGACGGTCAGGCTCTGACGATAGACAATCTTGTAGCAACGACGCAGTACGTGAATCACCTCGTCGCTGAAACCGCGGCGGCGCATGCCTTCGAAGTTCATGCTGCGGGCTTCGGCCGGGCTGCCGAACACGGTGACGAAGGCCGGGACGTCCTTGCCGATTGCCGTGCCCATGCCGGAAAACGCGTGGGCACCGATATGACAATACTGATGCACCAGGGTGTAGCCGGACAGGATCGCCCAGTCCCCCACATGCACATGGCCTGCCAGGGCCGTGTTATTGACCAGGATGCAGTGGTTGCCGATGACGCTGTCGTGGCCGATGTGGGCATAAGCCATGATCAGGTTATGGTCGCCCACGGTGGTTTCCGCACGGTCCTGAACGGTGCCGCGGTGAATGGTCACCCCTTCGCGGAACACATTGTGATCACCGATCACCAGGCGCGTCGGCTCCCCCTTGTACTTGAGGTCCGGGGTATCTTCGCCGATGGAGGAAAACTGAAAGATACGGTTGTGCTTGCCGATACGGGTCGGCCCTTTGAGCACAACATGCGGGCCGATAACGGTACCCTCCCCGATTTCCACATCGGGGCCAACGATCGACCAAGGGCCGACCTCGACACCATCGGCCAGCTTGGCCGACGGATCGATAATGGCCCGAGGATCAATCGAATTCATAGGGAGCGTTCCGCGCATGTGATCTGTGCCGAGCAAACCGGCTTGCCGTCCACCAGCGCGCGGCATTCGAATTTCCAGATCATGCTCTTGCGGCTCAGGAACTTGGCTTCCAGCACCAACTGGTCACCCGGCAGTACCGGCTGACGGAAACGCAGCTTGTCGGAACCGACGAAGTAATACAGGGTGCCATCAGCCGGCTTGGCATCGAGCATCTTGAAACCGAGGATGCCTGCCGCCTGGGCCATGGCTTCGATGATCAAAACGCCCGGCATGATCGGGTGCGCCGGGAAATGGCCGTTGAAGAACGGCTCGTTGATGCTGACATTCTTGTAGGCACGAATGCTCTGGGCCTCGAAGTCCAGATCCGTCACCCGGTCCACCAGCAGGAACGGGTAACGGTGAGGCAGGTATTCGCGAATCTCGTTGATGTCCATCATTTCGGGGGGGAAGCCTGTAATAAGAATAGGGAGCGCAGGTGCTGAACACACGCTCCTTTAGCAATCCAAAGAGGAGCCAGCTAGCGACTGTTCACTCTTGCTCAGGGAATGGTATCAGCCTTCTGATGTCGGCAGGCCACCTGAGGTCACGGTATCGACGCGTTTTTCCAGCTGCTGGAGGCGCTTGGCCATGTCATCAAGCTGGCGGATACGCGCAGCGCTCTTGCGCCAGTCAGCCAAAGGCTGCATGGCAGTGCCGGATGAATAGGAACCGGGTTCAGTGATCGAACGGGTTACCATTGTCATCCCGGAAATAAATACGTTATCGCAAATATCAATGTGCCCTACCAGGCCCACGCCCCCGGCCAGCATGCAATGCTTGCCGATACGCGTACTGCCGGAAATGCCCACACAAGCGGCCATGGCCGTATGGTCACCAATCTGCACGTTGTGGGCGATCTGGATCTGGTTGTCGAGCTTGACCCCGTCACCGATTCGCGTGTCGGACAGCGCACCACGGTCGACGGCAGTATTGACGCCGATTTCCACGTCATCACCAATGGTGACGCCACCGATCTGGGCGATCTTGCGCCAGATACCCTTCTCATTGGCAAAGCCGAAGCCCTCGCCGCCGATCACAGCACCCGACTGGATGACCACGCGCTTGCCGATGACGACGTCGTGATACAACGTAACACGCGGCGCCAGCCAGCCCCCTTCACCTACAACGCAACGTGCACCGACGAAGCAATGCGCGCCGATGCTGACATCAGCCTCGATGCGCGCACCGCTTTCGATCACCGCGAACGGGCCGATACTGGCGCTTGCGTCCACCTGCGCGTCCCCAGCCACCACGGCGCTGGGATGGATTCCCGCCACAGCCTTGGGTTTGGGGTCGAACAGGTGGGAAATACGCGCATACGCCTGGTACGGGTCGGCCACAATCAGGGCATTGCCAGCGAAGCTTTCGGCATCCGCAGCCTTGAGCAATACCGCACCCGCCTGGCAGTTATCCAGGTACTTGCGGTACTGCGGGTTGGCGAGGAAGCTCAATTGACCGGGGCCAGCCTCCTGCAAGGTGGCCAGCCCGGTAATCTGCAATGCCTCGGGCCCCTTGAGGGTGGCACCGAGGGCCTCGGCCAGCTGGCCTAGCGTCATGGTCACACTCATATCAACGGGCTTGGTTCATGCGCTCGATGACCTGGCGGGTGATGTCGTACTGAGGCTTGACATCGATGACCGCGCCACGCTCGAGGACCAGGTCGAAACCGCCTTTCTTGATCACTTCCTCGACAGCGCCATCCAGCTTCGGCTTCAGTTGCTTGAGCATGTCGCGATCAGCAACGGCCTTGGCTTCGTTCAGCTCCTTGGACTGGAACTGGAAGTCACGGGCCTTTTGCTTGAACTCGAGCTCCAGGCGCTCACGCTCCTGCTGCTGCATCTTGTCACCGCCTTTGATCAGGCGGTCCTGGATGCCCTTGGCGCTGCTTTCGAGGCTTTTCAGCTTGGTCAGTTGCGGGCCGAACTTCTTCTCGGCATCAACCGCGTATTTCTTGGCGGCATCCGACTCGAGCAGTGCCATCTGATAGTTCAGGACGGCAACCTTCATTTCGGCGAATGCCGGGGTGGCGACCAGCGCCGCGGCCACTACGGCCAGTTGAGCCAATTTACGCACGATGCACTCCTGGATAAACCGTTGTCGTTAAGCAAGGGCCGACCTTAGAAGGTCTGGCCCAGAGAGAATTGGAACACCTGGGTATCGGCATCGTCCGGCTTCTTGACCGGCATTGCCAGGCTGAAGCTCAACGGGCCCAGTGCGGTAATCCAGGTCACACCCAGGCCGACCGAACTGGCCATACCCGAGAAGCCGACCTTTTCGCAATCAGGTTTGTTGCCGCAGTTGGTGTCGAACACGTTACCCACGTCCCAGAACACGGAGGTGCGCAGCGAACGCTGGTCCTTGACGAACGGCAGCGGGAACAGCAGCTCGACACCGCCCTGTACCAGCACGTTGCCACCGAACGGCAGCGGATCCTGATCCGGGTCACGGATGGTGCCAGGTTTACCGCCTTCGTCTGCACCTTTACTCGGCGTGCTACGCGGGCCCAGGCTGCTGTCCTTGAAGCCGCGCACGGAGTTGAAGCCACCTGCGAAGTAGTTCTCGTAGAACGGCAGGCCCGAAGTGCTGCCATAACCATCACCATAGCCCAGCTCGGTGTGCAGGCGCAGGGTGTAGTCGTTGTTGATCGGCTGGAACAACTGGCCACGGTAGTCCAGCTTGAAGAACGACAAGTCGCTGCCAGGAATGGTGGATTCCAGGGTCAGGCTTTGCGAGTGACCACGGGTGGCCAGCACGCCTTTGTTCAGGGTCGACTCGGACCAGCCAATCGATGCCTTGAAGTTCAGGAAGTTTTCGCCCTCCTGATCGAGGAAGTCGAAGATCTCGTCAACGGTGTACTTGCCGGTCTTGATCTTGTCCTGCTGCACGCTCAGGCCGTATGTCAGGCGCGAGGTCTCGCTGATCGGGTAGCCCAGGCTGACGCCTGCACCCAGGCTGTCCACTGCGTAGCTGGCCACGTCGACGTCGAGGTCGTCGTAGTTGGTGCTGCGGTAGAAGGCGTTGTAACCCAGGCTGACGCCATCGGCAGTGAAGTAGGGGTCCACGAAGCCGAAGTTGTAGCGGGTCTGATATTCCGAGCGGGTCAGCCCGATGGACACCTTGTTACCGGTACCGAGGAAGTTGCTCTGGCTGATCGAACCCCCGAGGATCAGGC
>NZ_JAJSRO010000031.1:0-59104 GCF_021283425.1 Pseudomonas sp. NMI542_15
GGCGTCCCCTAGGGGACTCGAACCCCTGTTACCGCCGTGAAAGGGCGGTGTCCTAGGCCACTAGACGAAGGGGACACACAACACTTTTCAGTGCACCAGCACATGAACCTCACGGTTCAGACTGGATTTTCTTTTCCTGCCCCGCCGTTAAGCAGTGCCGGAGAAACTGGAGCGGGAAACGAGACTCGAACTCGCGACCCCGACCTTGGCAAGGTCGTGCTCTACCAACTGAGCTATTCCCGCATTGGCGTCCCCTAGGGGACTCGAACCCCTGTTACCGCCGTGAAAGGGCGGTGTCCTAGGCCACTAGACGAAGGGGACACGCTACAAGCATTACTGCTTGCTTTCACTCCCTGCCGCGTTTCGCTGTGTGCTTTACGCTGCAAGTGGCGCGCATTCTATGGATGGATCGGGAAGGCGTCAACCCCTTTGTAGAAATTTATTTAAATCAAAGACTTCCGGGTGGGTTGGGGTGTAAATGCGGGGCGGGTTGTCGATATAGAGAGCAGTCATCCTGCACTGGCCTCCTCGCGGCTTTAGCCGCGAAAGGACCAGCACTGGCATACAGCCGCTGTTCGCCCCTTGGCAAACTCACTACACTCAAAGCTGTAATTCTTCTTCAATGAGGCATTAACGGTGACACCACTTCTGATCACCCTGCTCATCGTGGCGGGCATCGCGTTGCTGATCGTGATCGGCTACCTCAACAATGTGGTCGAGAACGGCAAGCTGGAACGCGCCCGGACCAAGATCGAGCTGGCCGACCGCCTGCGCCGCTGTGGCGAAATCACCGAGACCTTCCCGGGCCAGTTCATGACCCCGGCCCTTAAACTGTTGCTCACCCGCCTGGAGCTGAACCTTACCCAGCGCCAGCTGGCGGTGGACAAGCATAATGCCGAACTCAAGGCGCGCATTGCCGAGCTGGACGTGCTGATTGCCCTGGGCGAAAAGATCCCAGTGAACAACCCGCCCAACCCGATCCATACCGAGATCAAGGCCAAGGACGTGCGCTTCTTGCTGGAGGCCATGCACAACCAGGTGACTCGTGCGGCCCAGGAAGGCTTCCTGACCACGCCTGAAGCCAAGCACTGGGTCAAGGAAATCCGCCACATCCTGGTCCTGCTGCATATCGAGTTCTTCAACAACCTCGGCCAGCAAGCCCTGCAGAAGAACCAGCCCGGCCAGGCACGCCTGGCATTCGAGCGCGGCGTGCAGTACCTGCGCAAGCAGCCGGAGCCGAAGGTGTATGAAGAGCAACTGACGTATCTGGAAAAGCTGCTGGCGCGGGCCAATGCCCAGGTGCTGGACCGCATGGCACCTGCGGAGGACGAGCACAACGAACTGACCGACGGGCTCAAGACCGATGCAGAAGAGACCTGGAAGAAGAAAGTGATCTACGACTGATTCGTTAGCCTGTGCTGGCCCTGTGAGAGCGGCCAGTACAGCGAACCTGTTGGTCAGCAGTCTGTCAGCTCCAGGAAGATCGCCGCCAAGCGTTCCAGCCCCGCCTGGTCTGCCTCGCTGAACCGCCCAACCTTCGGGCTATCCAGGTCCAGCACACCAATCAACCGTCCCGCCTTAACCAACGGGATTACCAGCTCGCTGTTGGACGCGCTGTCACAGGCAATGTGGCCCGGAAACGCATGCACGTCCTCTACCCGCTGGGTCTGGCGCGTTGCCGCCGCTGCACCGCACACGCCCTTGCCGAACGGAATGCGCACGCACGCCACCTGGCCCTGGAACGGGCCCAGCACCAGCTGTTCGTTGCGGTTGAGGTAGAACCCCGCCCAGTTCAGGTCGTCCACCTGGTTGTACAGAAACGCCGAAAACTGTGCGGCATTGGCGATGAAGTCACGCTCGTCGGCAAACAGCGCCTGCACTTGCGCCGCCAGCAGGTGGTAGCCGTCGAGGCCGGCGCCACTGGCATTAAGGTCGATCATTTACTTTGCTCCAGCAATTGCAGCCCGACCCAATAGCGGGCGAACTGATAGGCACAACGGCCATTACGGTTACCGCGGCCGGTGGCCCAGCGCACGGCGAGGATGTCGAGTGCTTCAGAGCGCTGCCAGGCAAGCCCGGCAGGCCGTGCCAACTGGCCAATCCAGTGCTCGACAACATTCAGGAAGTGGTCCTGGGTAAACGGGTAGAACGACAGCCACAGGCCAAAGCGGTCAGACAGGGCAATCTTGTCCTCCACCGCTTCGCTGGGGTGCAGTTCGCCATCTACGCGCTTCCAGTTTTCGTTGTCGCTTTCTTTTTCGGGCACCAGGTGGCGACGGTTGGAGGTGGCGTACAGCAGCACGTTGTCCGGCGCCTGCTCCAGCGAGCCGTCGAGCACGCTTTTGAGTACCCGGTAGTCGCCCTCCCCGGCCTCGAACGACAAGTCGTCACAGAACAGGATGAAGCGTTGTGGCAGCTTCTGCAGCTGCTCGACCACCCGTGGCAGGTCGGCCAGGTGGTCGCGTTCAATTTCGATCAGGCGCAGGCCGGCGCTGGCATGCTCGGCCAGCAAGGCGCGCACCAGCGACGACTTGCCAGTACCGCGCGAGCCCCACAGCAGCGCGTGGTTGGCCGGCAGGCCGTTGATGAACTGGTGGGTGTTGCGGCCCAGCTGGTCGCGCTGCTGGTCGACGCCGATCAGGTCGGTCAGGCGGATGTCCAGGCTGACTTCCAATGGCAGCAGATAACCGCTGCGGCCATCGCGCTGCCAGCGCGCGGCCAGGGTGGTGCCCCAGTCGATGTTCGGGCGCTGTGCCGGTAACAGGGGCTCAAGGCGCGCCAGTACCGATTCGGCGCGGTCCAGAAAAGCAATCAAGCGAGCGTCCATGACGACTCCTAACAATTCAGATTCGAGGCTGCTGTGCTGGCCTCTTCGCGGCTAAAGCCGCTCCCACAGGGACCGCACCAGGCCAGAGGACGGCGCAGTACCTGTGGGAGCGGCTTTAGCCGCGAAGAGGCCGGTACAGCCAGTTGAGCAATCAAGGCTGAATGTGTGACAGACCCACCAGTAGCCGGGGTTGATCGGCTATGCTTGCGCAGCGCAAGCAACGGGAAACCGGCTCGGGACTCATGGATATCAAGTTCACCAATCGCCTGTCATACAAGCAAGCCCGGTTGACAGTCCTGGTCGGCTTCATCCTGGGAACATTGCTCAGTCTCATCCAGATCGGCATCGATTATGCCAGCGAAGATGCGTCCATCAACCGTGAAGTGAATGCGTTGCTGCAAATCAGCCACAACCCGGCCTCGCGCATCGCCTACAACATCGACTCGGAGCTGGCGCTGGAGCTGACCCGCGGCTTGTTGCAGTCGCCGGCCATCATCCGTGCGCGGCTGATCGACAACAACGACACCGTGCTGGCCGACGTCGAGCGGCCCAGGCTGCAACACCGCTACCGGCCGCTGAGCGACTTCCTGTTCGGCGAGCAGCGCCAGTTCAAGGAACGCTTGTACCTGACCCACATGCCAGAGGAAAACCTGGGCACCCTGTACCTGGACGTCGACACCTTTGCCTTCGGCAGCCGCTTTCTCGAACGCGCCGGCATCACCCTGCTCAACGGTTTTGCCCGTAGCCTGGTGCTGACCGGCATTCTGCTGGCGCTGTTCTACATGATGCTGACCAAGCCACTGGTCACGGTGATCGGCGCGCTCAGCGGCAGCGACCCGCGCAAACCCCGGCAAACCCGCCTGGACTGCCCGCACGGCCACGAGCACGACGAAATTGGCGTGCTGGTGAAAGTCGCCAACCAGCAGTTCGTCAGCATGGCCACCGAGATCGAGCAGCGGCGCACCGCCGAAAACCGCCTTACCCAGTACCTGAACGAACTGGAAGACATCGTCTCGGCACGCACCAACGAGTTGAAGGCCAGCAACAACAGCCTGAGCCTGTCCAACCAGGAGCTGGAAGAAGCGCGCCGCCGCGCGCTGGACATGGCCCAGGCGCGTGCGGCGTTCCTGGCCAACATGAGCCACGAAATCCGCACCCCGCTAAACGGCATGCTCGGCATGATCGCCCTGGCCCTGGACAGCCCGCTACCCAGCGAGCAGCGCCAGCAACTGGCGATTGCCCACGACTCGGGCAAAGTACTGGTGGAGTTGCTGGACGATATCCTCGACCTGTCCAAGTTCGATGCCGGCCAGCTGGAGCTGGAACGCATTCCGTTCGACATGGGTTCGATGGTGGAGGACACCGCCAACCTGCTGTCTCAGAACACCGCACAGAGCGTGGAACTGACCTGCCTGATTGCCCGTGACTTCCCCAGCAGTGTGCTCGGCGACCCCACGCGGGTGCGGCAGATCGTCAGCAATCTGCTGTCCAACGCGCTGAAGTTCACCCGCTTCGGCCGCGTCGATGTGCGCTTGGTGACTATCGTCGGCGGTGTCCGGCTAGAGGTGCGTGATACCGGCATCGGCATCCCTGAAGACGCCCAGGCACGGATCTTCCAGCCGTTTACCCAGGCCGGCGCCGGCATCACCCGCCAGTACGGCGGCACCGGCCTGGGCCTGGCGCTGACGCGCAACCTGTGCAAGGCCATGCAAGGCCATTTGCACATTCGCTCCGAAGCGGGCTTTGGCAGCTGCTTCAGCGCCGAGCTGCCGCTGGTCGTGCACACTGAAGCCATCGCACCGTTGCCGCTGCATGGGCGTGTGGCCGCCCTGAGCGATGCAGGCAACGGGCTCAACGAACTGTTACAGGGCCTGCTGCCGGCCTGGGGTTTGACCTACCAGCGGCATGACAGCAGCGCGACGCTAGCCGCCACCGCGATGGACCTGCTGATCACCGACGACGTAGAGCGCCTGTTCGAACTGCGCCAAACGCTGAAAACCCCCATCTTGCTGGTGACCGCCTACGGCAACTTCCTGTCCAGCGAGCAATCCGCCGCCCTCGCCCCACTCCATCAACTGGCCCGGCCACTGGCGCGCAACGCCCTGTACCAGACCCTGCGCCGCACCCTGCAAGGCTTCGACCCCGAGCACCCGCTGGCCAGCCCGGCCATCAGCCTGGAGGCAGGCCGCGCGCGCATCTTGCTGGTGGAAGACAACCCCGTGAACCAGTTAGTGGCCAAGGGCATGCTGGCCAAGCTCGGCTGCCAGGTGCAACTGGCCACGCAGGGCGCCGAGGCCCTGGAGCAGCTGGAACGGGATGACTTCGACCTGGTGCTGATGGACTGCAACATGCCGGTGATGGACGGTTACGAAGCCAGCCGACGCATCCGCCAGAGCGGCCGCTGGCCCAACCTGCCAATCGTCGCCCTCACCGCCAACGCCATGCCCGAGGAGCGCGAGCGCTGCCGGACCGCGGGCATGAACGACTACCTGGCCAAGCCATTTCGCCGCGAAGAGCTACTGGCGCTGATCGACCACTGGGTTCCGCTCAGCGGCTAAGCAGGCGCTCGATGTCTGTTGCCAAGGCCTGTGGCTTGGTAGTGGGTGCATAACGCGACACCTGGCCGCTGGCCGGGTCGACCAGGAACTTGGTGAAGTTCCACTTGATCTTCTGGCTGCCCAAAATGCCCGGTGCGCGCTGCTTGAGCTCGACGAACAACGGGTGGGTGCCTGGGCCGTTGACTTCGACCTTGCGAAACAGCGGGAAGCTCACGCCAAAGTTGCGTTCGCAGAACTGCGCAATGTCCCGCGCGTCGCCCGGCTCCTGCTTGCCGAACTGGTTGCAGGGAAAGCCCAGCACCACCAGGCCGCGCTCGCGGTAGGCCTGCCACAGTTGCTCCAGGCCCTTGTACTGCGGGGTAAAGCCGCACTGGCTGGCGGTATTGACCACCAGCAACGCCTTGCCCGGGAAGTCGCCGAGCTTCTTTTGCTCGCCGCCCAGGGTCACGCAGGGGATGTCCAGCATCGATCCAGCCATGTCAGGGCTCCGGTCAGTCGCGCGGGCGCAAGTCGATGCACACCGAGTTGATACAGTAGCGCAGGCCAGTCGGTGGCGGGCCATCGGGGAACACGTGGCCCAGGTGCGCGTCGCAGCGGGCACAGGTGACTTCGGTACGGATCATGCCGTGGGAGGTGTCACGGATCTCGATCATCGCACTGTCTTCGATCGGCGCGTAGAAGCTGGGCCAGCCGCAGCCGGAATCGAACTTGGTCTGCGCATCGAACAGTTTCGCGTTGCAGCAGATGCAATGGTAGATGCCGTCTCGGCGCTCGCTGTTGTACTTGCCGCTGAACGGCCGCTCAGTGCCTTTTAGGCGGCATACCTGGTACTGCTCGGGGTCGAGCATCGACCGCCATTGCTCCAGGGTTTTTTCGATCTTTTGCATATGGAAACCTCGGCAGGCTGAATTTCACCTCGCGCCGTCTTTTCCGGGGCGCGGGTGGCACGTATATTAGTTGGCTTCGTGTGCCAGGCGTTCAGTCTGGCACCCGCTTCCTGCCGTTACAAACCTTTCGGCGGGGCGTAGCGCGTTTTCTCATATCGGGATCCCATCATGCAGTTCAGCAAATCGAACAAGCTCGCCAATGTCTGCTATGACATTCGCGGCCCAGTGCTCAAGCACGCCAAGCGCCTGGAAGAGGAAGGCCACCGCATCCTCAAGCTGAACATCGGCAACCCAGCGCCGTTTGGCTTCGAGGCGCCCGATGAAATCCTCCAGGATGTGATCCGCAACCTGCCCACCGCGCAGGGCTACAGCGACTCCAAAGGCCTGTTCAGCGCACGCAAGGCCGTGATGCAGTACTGCCAGCAGAAGGAAATCGAAGGCGTCACCATTGAGGACATCTACCTCGGTAACGGCGTTTCCGAGCTGATTGTCATGTCGATGCAGGCGCTGCTGAACAACGGCGACGAAGTGCTGATCCCGGCCCCCGACTACCCGCTGTGGACGGCCGCCGTAAGCCTGGCCGGGGGCAAGCCGGTGCACTACCTGTGCGACGAGCAGGCCGACTGGTTCCCCGACCTTGAAGACATCAAGGCCAAGATCACCCCGAACACCAAGGCCCTGGTGATCATCAACCCGAACAACCCGACCGGCGCGGTGTACTCCAGGGAGCTGCTGCTGGGCATGCTGGAGCTGGCCCGCCAGCACAACCTGGTGGTGTTCTCCGACGAAATCTACGACAAGATTTTGTACGATGAAGCGGTACACATCAGCACCGCCTCGCTGGCACCAGACCTGCTGTGCCTGACTTTCAACGGCCTGTCCAAGTCTTACCGGGTGGCGGGCTTCCGTTCCGGCTGGCTGATCATCTCCGGGCCCAAGCACCACGCGCTCAGCTACATCGAAGGCATCGACATGCTGGCGAACATGCGCCTGTGCGCCAACGTGCCGGCCCAGCATGCCATCCAGACCGCACTGGGCGGCTACCAGAGCATCAACGACCTGGTGCTGCCGCCAGGCCGCCTGCTGGAGCAGCGCAACCGTACCTACGAGCTGCTAAACGATATCCCGGGTGTAAGCTGCGTGAAGCCGATGGGTGCGCTGTATGCCTTCCCGCGGATCGACCCGAAGGTGTGCCCGATCCTCAACGACGAGAAGTTCGCCCTGGACCTGCTGCTGTCGGAAAAGCTGCTGATCGTACAAGGTACGGCGTTCAACTGGCCGTGGCCGGACCACTTCCGCGTGGTGACCTTGCCGCGGGTGGATGACCTGGAAGCGGCGATTGGCCGGATCGGCAATTTCCTGCGGACGTATTCGCAGTAAATGATGGCCTCTTCGCAGCACCAGGCTGCGCCTACAGGTGTACGCGTTCTCCTGTAGGCGCAGCCTGGTGCTGCGAATGGGCTGCAAAGCAGCCCCTCGCACTCTCACAGGGTGTTTCTTACATCCTGCAACGCTCTATCCCACAGCTCCCGCGTCATCCTCTGCCATACTCCGCCGTACACAGTTTGAAATAGTCGGCCGATTGAATCGGCGCGACAGGCCCCTTATATACCCCGCAGTAAGCGACAATTCATCCGTCAGGAGAACGTAACAACCATGATGCGCATTCTGTTGTTTGTGGCCACCAACCTTGCGGTGGTGCTGGTTGCAAGCATTACCCTGAGCCTGTTCGGTTTCAACGGGTTCATGGCCGCCAACGGGGTCGACCTGAACCTCAGCAGCCTGCTGGTGTTCTGCGCCGTGTTCGGCTTTGCCGGCTCCCTCGTCTCGCTGTTCATCTCCAAGTGGATGGCAAAGATGAGCACCGGCACCCAGATCATCAGCCAGCCGCGCACCCGCCACGAGCAGTGGCTGTTGCAAACGGTCGAAGAGCTCTCCCGTGAAGCGGGTATCAAAATGCCCGAGGTGGGTATCTTCCCGGCGTACGAGGCCAACGCCTTCGCCACCGGCTGGAACCGCAACGACGCATTGGTAGCCGTGTCCCAGGGCCTGCTGGAGCGTTTCTCGCCCGATGAAGTGCGGGCGGTGCTGGCCCACGAAATCGGCCACGTGGCCAATGGCGACATGGTCACCCTGGCGCTGGTACAGGGCGTGGTGAACACCTTCGTGATGTTCTTCGCACGCATCATCGGCAACTTCGTCGACAAGGTCATCTTCAAGAACGAAGAAGGCCAAGGCATTGCCTACTACGTGGCGACCATCGTTGCCGAGCTGATCCTGGGCATCCTGGCCAGCATGATCGTGATGTGGTTCTCGCGCCGCCGCGAGTACCGCGCCGACGAAGCCGGTGCGCAACTGGCTGGCACCTCGGCCATGATCGGCGCCCTGCAGCGCCTGCGCGTGGAACAAGGCCTGCCAGTGCACATGCCAGACACCATGAAGGCCTTTGGCATCAACGGTGGCCTCAAGCACGGCCTGGCCGGGCTGCTGATGAGCCACCCGCCCCTGGAAGACCGTATCGAGGCCCTGCGCCGTCGCGGTTGATCCATCGGGTAATACAGAAAGGGCGACTTTGGTCGCCCTTTTTCGTATTACCGGCCAAGCCGGTAAACCCGCTCCAACAGACTGGAAACCCCGGCCTGCACAAACTTGGGGCTCTCCTGAATCACCTCTACCGCCTCCAGCTCATGCAGCTGCCACCCTGCAAACCCCTGCCGCACCTCTGCGTCCCCGACTGAAAACGGCGGCCCGGGCAGCAGTGACTGATCATAATCCAGGGTCACCACCAAACCCCGGCAATTGGCCGGCAGCAAAGCCGTCAGCGCCTGCATGTACATCGCGCGCATTTGCGCCGGCAGCGCAATCAGCGCCGCCCGGTCATACAGCCCCACGCAGTCGCCTATATCCTGCGCACGCAACGCAAAGAAATCACCACACCACAGCTCCACGTCACCACTGCGCCAAACTTCGAAGTCCCCGCGCTGCTGCACCTCGGCTTCAAGCCCGTGCTCGCCGAAGAAATCCTCTACCGCGCGCCGCGACAGCTCCACACCCAACACTCGGTACCCCTGCCCGGCCAGCCAGATCAAATCCAGGCTTTTGCCGCACAGCGGCACCAGCACTCGGCTACCAGACTCAAGGCCGAGTGACGGCCAGTGCGCCTGCAGGTACGAATTGACCTGCCCCTGATGAAAGCCGATCTGGTTATCGACCCACCGCTTGTGCCAGAAAGCTGGCTCCATGGTTGCTCCTTGTTTATCGAGTAAACCGATAGAAAACGCGTAAAACTTGCGATGGATATCGATCAGTTTCTGACCGAAGATGAGTGCATCTTAACCTTCAGGACCTTGCCATGCTGCCCAGCCTGTTCATTTCCCATGGTTCGCCCATGCTCGCCCTGCACCCGGGTGCCAGCGGGCCGGCCTTGGCCGGGCTGGCCAACAGCCTGCCACGCCCCAAGGCAATCGTGGTGGTGTCAGCGCACTGGGAAAGCCGTGAACTGCTGGTAACCAGCAGTGCACAGCCAGAAACCTGGCACGACTTCTACGGCTTTCCACCGGCATTGTATGCGGTGCAATACCCGGCGCCGGGCGAGCCTTCCCTGGCAGGCCAGGTCAGCGAGTTGCTGAAGGCTGCCGGGCTGCCAGCCCGGCTGGACGCCCAGCGGCCGTTCGACCACGGCGCCTGGGTGCCGCTGTCGCTGATGTACCCGGACGCAAGCATTCCCGTGGTGCAGGTTTCCCTGCCCAGCCACATGGGGCCTGCGCTGCAGGTGAAGGTGGGCCAGGCGCTGGCGAACTTGCGTGCCGAGGGCATCTTGCTGGTGGGTTCGGGCAGCATCACCCATAACCTGGGGGAACTGGACTGGCATGCAGGGCCGGATGTGATCGAGCCATGGGCGCTGGCGTTCAGGGATTGGGTGGTGGAGCGGCTGCAGGAAGATGACCAAGCGGCATTGCTGGATTACCGGAAGCAGGCGCCACATGCCGTGCGTAACCATCCCAGTGATGAGCATTTGCTGCCGCTGTTCTTTGCCCTGGGGGCTGGGAGCAGGTTTGGCGTGGTGCATCAGGGGTTTACCCTAGGGGCGCTGGGGATGGATATATATCGGTTCGACTGAAGGGCCTCTTCGCGGGCTTGCTCGCGAAAGGGCCGGTACAGGCAAAAAAAATCCCCGACCTGGGCCGGGGATTTTTTTATAGCGCCAGGATCAATCCTCGCGGTAGCGACGCAGCTTCAGCTGCTTGCCAGCTACGCGGGTGTCCTTGAGCTTGGACAGCAGCTTCTCGAGGCCGTCTTCCGGCAGCTCGACCAGGCTGAAGCTGTCGCGAACCTGGATGCGACCGATGGCATCACGCGCCAGGCCACCCTCGTTGAGGATCGCGCCCAGCAGGTTCTTGGCAGCGATACCGTCGCGGGCACCCAGGGCGGTACGGCAACGTACACGGCCTTCGGCCAGCGGCAGCGGCGCACGGCGCTCGCGGTCACCGCGGTCAGGGCGCTCGCCACGCTCAGGACGCTCACCACGCGGGGCACCAACGCCCGGCACCAGCGGCTGCTCACGCTCTACCGCAGCCAGGTCCAGCGCCTGGCCATTGGTGGCTTTGCGCAGCAAGGCCGAAGCCAGCGCACGTGCGCTGCAACCCAGGTCGGTGGTCAGGCGGTCGAACAGTTCACCGTGGGTGGCTTCTGCTTCGGCTACCAGCGGCGCCAGGCTCGAGGTCAGCTTCTTGATGCGGGCATCCAGCACGGCCTGGGCATTCGGCAGGCGGGCTTCGGCAACTTTCTGCCCGGTTACACGCTCGATCACCTGCAGCATGCGGCGCTCACGCGGGGTGACCAGCAGCAGCGCACGGCCTTCGCGACCGGCACGGCCAGTACGGCCGATACGGTGCACGTAGGACTCTGGGTCGTACGGCATGTCAACGTTGAACACGTGGGTGATGCGCGGTACGTCCAGACCACGGGCAGCGACGTCGGTGGCGACGACGATGTCCAGGCGGCCATCCTTGAGCGAGTCGATCACGCGCTCACGCTGGTTCTGGGCGATGTCGCCGTTCAGCGCGGCAGCCTTGTAGCCTTTGGCTTCCAGGGCGGCGGCCAGGTCCAGGGTGGCTTGCTTGGTACGCACGAAGGCGATCAGTGCGTCGAACTCTTCCACTTCCAGCAGACGCAGCACAGCCGGGATCTTCTGGTCGGCATGGACCATCAGGTGGGCTTGCTCGATCGCGGTTACGGTCTGGGTCTTGGTCTGGATCTTGACGTGCTTGGGCTCGCGCAGGTGGCGCTCGGCGATCGAACGGATCGACGACGGCAGGGTTGCGGAGAACAGTACGGTCTGACGGGTAGCCGGGATTGCGTCGAAGATCACTTCGAGGTCATCCATGAAGCCCAGCTTCAGCATCTCGTCGGCTTCGTCCAGTACCAGGTACTGCACGGTGGACAAGACTTTTTCGTCACGACGCAGGTGGTCGCACAGGCGGCCCGGGGTGGCGACGACGATTTGCGCGCCGTTGCGGATTGCACGCAGCTGTGGGCCCATCGGGGCACCACCGTATACGGCAACCACGTTCACGCCCGGCATCTGCTTGGCGTAGGTTTCGAAAGCGGTAGCTACTTGCAGCGCCAACTCACGGGTTGGCGCCAGGATCAGGGCTTGCGGTTCGCGCTTGCTCACATCGATCTTGTTGAGGATCGGCAGGGCGAAGGCAGCGGTCTTGCCGGTGCCCGTCTGCGCCTGGCCGATCATGTCGTGACCGGCGAGGATGATCGGGATCGATTGTTGCTGAATGGCGGACGGCTCTTCGTAGCCGGTAGCCACAACAGCAGCAACAATGTTCGGATTAAGATCGAGAGCGGCGAAGCCGCCGGTTTCCTGGGTCATGGGTCTGCCTCTAGGTGCATCCGCAAAGACCCATGCTCCAAAGCTGCACATGCCTTGAAAGACCGTCAGGTCACCCAGGCAGCTTTGGCGGCGGGGATTTGCGAAAACGATTGAAAAAGAAAACTTGGGAAGGTCCGCCTAGCGGACGCGCAGCCGAAGCTGGACTCGGAGGATTTGCACCACCTGATTTTGAGGTCCGCTAAAAGACCGGCGCGTACTATACCTGAAATAGCGGCAACCGTGAGGAATATTTTCAGGGGGCAAGGCCATTATCGGGCCATCAACCAATCCGCGCTGAATCGATAATTCCCTGAAGCCTCACCCGCTCTGTGTGGGAGCGGCCTTGCGTCGCGAAAGGGGTGCGAAGCGCCCCCAGGATTTAAGCCACGCCGCATAGATTGCCGGGGCCGCTCTGCGGCCCTATCGCGACACAAGGCCGCTCCCACAAATGGCCGCGTCAGGCGTTCAAGTTGCTGGCCGAATCTCTTTGATCAACCCATCCAGGCTATAACCCAGCTGCGGCGCCAGCGCCTCGGCCCGGGCACGCAACCCCTCCAGATCCAGCACCTGCTCAAGATCAGCCGGCACCAGCAAGATCACATTACCCTCCTTCACCGGCAGCTCCCAGTAATGCCGATGGTACAGCCCGCGCAGCAATGCCGCGCCCAGCGGCTTGCCGTCGTCGGTAGCCCACTGGTTGATTACCAGCCAGCCGCCCGGGTTCAGTTGCTGCTGGCAGTTTTCCAGGAATTTCCATGCCAGGTGCCCCACGCCCGGCCCATGGTCGGTGTACAGGTCGACAAACAACAGGTCGGCCTTCTCCGCCGTGGGCAGCAACTCGATGGCATCACCGATGCGCACGTACAACCGAGGGTCATCATCCAGGCCCAGGTGCTCCATGGCCAGGCGCGGTACGTCCGGGCGCAGCTCGATGGCCTCGATGTCTTCAAGTGGCAGGAACTTCATGCAGGCCTGGGTCAGCGTGCCGGCGCCCAGGCCAAGAAACAGCGCGCTCTCCGGCTGTTCATGGCACAACGCCCCCACCAGCATGGCGCGGGTGTAGTCGTACTCCAGCCAGCTGGGGTCGGCCGTGAACACACAGCTCTGCTCGATGGCATCGCCGAATTCCAGAAAGCGGTAGTCGTCGACTTCATACACGCTGATGACGCCAAAAGCGTCCTCTACCCGTGCCAGTAGCCGCTCTTCCCGTTCCGCCGTCATGCTTACCACCCACCCGCGCAAAACGCGCATTGTCCGTCAACACCCTTGATGCAACAAGCGCAGCGCCAACTGTTACCATGGCCTATAGCCTACAACCTACAAGACCGAGCCCGAGATGAACCGACCGTGGAGCCCTGACAGCTGGCGCACCCTGCCGATCCAGCAGCAACCGACCTACCCCGATGCTGCGCACCTGCTGAAGGTTGAACAGACCCTCGCCAGCTACCCGCCGCTGGTGTTCGCGGGCGAGGCACGCGAGCTGCGCAGGCAGTTTGCCGAGGTTACCGAAGGCCGCGCCTTCCTGCTGCAAGGTGGCGACTGCGCCGAGAGCTTCGCCGAGTTCTCGGCGGCAAAAATCCGCGACACCTTCAAGGTGCTGCTGCAGATGGCCATTGTGATGACCTTTGCTGCCGGCTGCCCGGTGGTGAAGGTGGGGCGCATGGCCGGGCAGTTTGCCAAGCCGCGCTCCTCGGGCGATGAAACCATTGGCGACATCACCCTGCCCGCCTACCGCGGCGACATCGTCAACGGCATCGGTTTCGACGCCAAAAGCCGCATCCCCGACCCGGAGCGCCTGCTGCAGGCCTATCACCAGGCCACCGCCAGCCTCAACCTGCTGCGCGCCTTCGCCCAGGGCGGGTTTGCCGACCTGCACCAGGTGCACAAGTGGAACCTGGATTTCATCGCCAACTCGGCACTGGCCGACAAGTACCACCAACTGGCCAACCGCATCGACGAAACACTGGCATTCATGCGTGCCTGCGGCCTGGACAGCGCGCCGCAACTGCGCGAAACCAGCTTCTTCACTGCCCACGAAGCGCTGCTGTTGAATTATGAAGAAGCCTTCGTGCGCCAGGACAGCCTGACCGGCGACTACTACGACTGCTCGGCGCACATGCTGTGGATAGGCGACCGCACCCGCCAGCTCGACGGCGCCCACGTGGAGTTTTTGCGCGGCGTGCACAACCCGATCGGGGTCAAGGTCGGCCCGAGCATGAACCCCGAAGAGCTGATCCGCCTGATCGACACGCTGAACCCGGCCAACGACCCCGGGCGCCTGAACCTGATAGTGCGCATGGGCGCGAGCAAGGTTGGCGACCACCTGCCGGGGCTGATCCGCACCGTCGAGCGCGAGGGGCGCAAGGTGCTGTGGAGCTCCGACCCGATGCACGGCAATACCATCAAGGCCAGCAGCGGCTACAAGACGCGCGACTTTGCGCAGATCCTGGATGAGGTGAAGCAGTTCTTCCAGGTGCACCAGGCCGAGGGCAGCCATGCTGGCGGCATTCATATCGAGATGACCGGGCAGAATGTCACCGAATGCATCGGTGGCGCCCGGCCGATTACCGAGGATGCGTTGTCTGACCGGTATCACACCCATTGTGATCCGCGGATGAATGCCGATCAGTCGCTGGAGTTGGCGTTTTTGATTGCCGAGACGTTGAAGCAAGTCCGGCGGTGAGGCTGGGGCGCATGCCTTGAGAAGCCAGGCGCCCGGCCCACACTCACTTCCTCAGCGGATCATCCCAGAAATGCCGCTCGGCCTCTTGCTGGATATCCGCCCGGCTCAACCCCAAGTCGTGCAAGGTTGCGTCACTGAGGCTGGCCAGCTCCTGGCGCTGGCGGTACAGCTGCAGCCAGCGCGCCGGACGCTGCAGGGCCGCATGCCACAGGTGGTTCAGGGAAAAGGCAGGTTGCTGGATGCTGCTGACATGACCTTTCATCGTGAAGCCCTCCGTGTTGGATGGCCTCAGTCTCGCGCCGGGCTTAAGATCAATCCAACGAATGTTTCTGATGCCATGCATCTCGGAGATTGATGCAATGTCCCAGTACCAGAGCCTCGATGCGGACGTATTGCGCACCTTCGTCGCCATCGCCGAGCAAGGCGGCTTTACGCGCGCCGGCGAAGTGGTCAACCGCACCCAATCGGCGGTGAGCATGCAGATGAAACGCCTGGAAGAAGACATCCTGCAGCGCCAGCTGTTCGAGCGCGACGGCCGCCAGGTTCGCCTCACCGCCGAGGGCCAGGTGCTGCTGGGCTATGCCCGGCGCATCCTCAAGCTGCATGGCGAGGTGTTCAATACCCTGCGCATGCCGCACATGGTCGGGCTGGTGCGGATTGGCACGCCTGACGACTACGCCATGCGCTTTCTGCCGACCATCTTGTCGAGCTTTGCCCAGGCCTACCCGCTGGTGCAGGTGGAAGTGCATTGCGACTCTTCCAAGCAATTGATGCTGCGCCAGGACCTGGACCTGACCATTGTCACCCGCGAACCAGGTAACGAGGTGGGCCAATTGCTGCGCCAGGAACGCTTGGTGTGGGCCGCCGCCGAAGGCTTTTGCCCACAGGAACAGCGGCCGATGCCCGTGGCACTGTTCAATACCGACTGCTTCTGCCGGGCCTGGACCTGCAATGCACTGCAAGCACAAGGTATCGACTACCGCATTGCCTATACCAGCCCCAGCCTGGCGGCGATCTTTGCCATCGTCACGGCAGGGTTGGCGGTGACGGCGCAACTGCAAAGCCTGATTGGTGGCAATATCCGCATACTGGGTGAACAGGACGGGCTGCCGCAGTTGCCCTTAGCCAATGTGATGCTGGTGCGCAGTGCGCAGAACCCCTCGCCGATTACCGACTGTATGGCCGACTACATCGTTGAGGGTTTCAAATAATTGGGGCTTGTGGGAGCGGGCTTGTCCCGCGAATGGGCCGCAACGCGGCCCCACAATCTCACAGTTCAAACCCCAGCATCACCGCACACACCACCAAAAACACACAGAACATCGCCCGCAGTACCTTCTCCGGCAACGCATGAGCCAGCTTCACCCCCCAGCTGATGCTGAGTAAACCACCCACCGCCAACGGAATCCCCACCGCCCAGTCGACACTGTGGTGCACCCCATAGGTCACCAACGTCACCAAAGTACTCGGCGCGGCCAGCGCCAGCGACAGCCCCTGCGCCACCACCTGGGTGGTGCCGAACACACTGGTCAGGATCGGCGTGGCCACCACCGCCCCGCCCACGCCGAACAAGCCGCCCATGGTGCCGGCAAAACTGCCCAGCACGCCCAGCCAGGGCCAGGCATAACGCAGTTCGGCACTGGGCGGCGATGCCTTCATGAACATGCGCGCCACGTTCCACACCGCCAGGGCGACCAGAAAGCCGACAAAGCCCAGGCGCATGGATTGCGCATCCAGCCCCACTGCCCAGATCGACCCCAGCCAGGCAAACAAAAAGCTGCACGCCGACAGCGGCAAGGCATGGCGCAGCTCGATGCGGTTGCGCTGGTGATAGCGCCATAACGCCAGCAGCACGTTCGGCACCACCATCACCAGCGCCGTACCCTGCGCCAACTGCTGGTCCAGACCAAACAGCACGCCCAGCGCGGGGATTGCGATCAGCCCCCCACCAATACCGAACAAGCCCCCCATGGTGCCCAAGGCAGCGCCCAGCACGATATACAACAACCACTCGATCATCAGGGCCTCGTTTGCCTGTACAGATAATGCGAGCATGCTAACGACTGTGTGCTGGCGGGGAAACGCACAGCAGCGCACAATGGCTATGCGTTTTTCGCAAAAGCAAGGCAGCCATGAGCCCCGATACCCTGACCGACCAATTGAGCCTGTTCCTCGATGTGTTGGAGGCTGGCAGTTTTTCCGCCGCCGCCCGCCGTCACCCGCTGACCCCGTCCGCTGTGGCCCGGCGCATCGACAACCTGGAAAGCGCCGTCGGCAGCCGCCTGTTCACCCGCAGCACCCATGCCGTGCGCGCCACACCCGCAGGCAATGCCTTTGCCGAACGGGCCAGGCGCATCATCGAGGAGCTGCGCCTGGCCCGGGCTGAAGCGGTATCGCTGAGCAACGCCCCCGAAGGCCTGATCCGCATCGACGCCCCCGCCGCGTTCGGCCGCCGCCATCTGGCCCCCGCCATCGCCGACTTCCTGGTGGCCTACCCCGGCCTGGATGTGCAACTGCGGTTGATCGACAGCTTCGTCGACCTGCAGGGCAGCCACCTGGGCGAGGTCGACCTGGTACTGCGTGCCGGCCCCTTGGCCGACACCCGGTTGGTCGCCACGCCGCTGGCTTACATGGTGCGCGTCGCCTGCGCCAGCCCCGCCTACCTGGCCAGCCGCGGCATGCCCACCTGCCCCAGCGAACTGCCTGGGCATGACGGCCTGGACTGGGACGGCCTGGCCCCGCCGTTCGCCTGGCGCTTCAACGTGGCCGGGCAAACGCGCCTGTACCGTCCTGCGCGCATGCGCATGGCCGCCAACAATGCCGAAACCTTGCTGTTCGGTGCGCTCGCCGGCTTAGGTGTTGCCCACCTGCCTACCTGGCTGATCAGCGAATACCTGCTGCGTGGCGAACTGGTTCCGCTGTTTTGCGACGGCGGCCTGCCAGCAGCCGAGACCAGCGGCATTTACGCACTACGGCTGGAACATGAAACGAACTCTCGCAGCCGTTTGCTGCTCGAATTCCTCAAGAGCCGCTTCAGCCCGATTCCACCCTGGGACCTGGCCTTGCGCAGTGAACTGCGTGAGTAATGCGCGCACTAAAAATAAGCGTGCCAGAATTCCCCATTGATCAATTTCAAGGACCTGCATGAACGCCGACACCCAAGCCTCTTGCGACGAGCTGCTGCTGGACAACCAGGTCTGCTTCGCCCTGCACTCCACCTCGTTGCTGATGACCAAGGTCTACAAACCGCTGCTGCAAGCCTTGGGCCTGACCTACCCACAGTACCTGGCCATGCTGGTGCTGTGGGAGCGCGACGACCTGACAGTGGGCGAAATCAGCCAGCACCTGCTGACCGACCCGGGCTCCCTGACGCCACTGCTCAAGCGCCTGGAAAGTGAAGGCCTGCTGCAGCGTAACCGCAGCAGGGAGGACGAACGGGTAGTAATGGTGCAGCTGACTGAAAAGGGCCGCGCCCTGCAACAGCAGGCCAAAGAAGTGCCGCAGTGCATCCTCAAAGCCAGCGGGCGCAGCCTGGAGCAGTTGCAGCAACTGCAGGCCGACCTGCTGAACCTGCGCGAGAACCTGCAGAAAAACCTCTGACAGCTATGCTGTGCACTGGCCGTTCGGATGGACGGCAATGATTTATCTTGCGCGCAAACTAATTGCGCGCTAATTTAAATCCCACACCAATCCGCGCCCTCCTTGACCGGGAGCGCACAGCACATTAGCGAGGCTCAAGATGCAAAAGGTCACTCCGCTGTACATCGCAGAAGCTACCTCCACCGGTGGGCGCGACGGAAAATCGAAATCCAGCGACGGCAAGCTGGCAGTCAGCCTGAGCACGCCCAAGGAACTGGGCGGCGCAGGCGGTGACGGCACCAACCCCGAGCAGCTTTTCGCTGCCGGATACTCAGCCTGCTTCATCGGCGCCCTGAAGTTCGTGGCCGGGCAAGAGAAGAAGGCCCTGCCGGCAGATGCCTCTATCACCGCCAAGGTGGGCATTGGCCAGATCGAGGGCGGTTTCGGCCTGGACATCGACCTGCACATCAACCTGCCAGGCCTGCCCCAGGCCGATGCCGAAGGCTTGGTGGAAAAGGCTCACAAAGTTTGTCCGTATTCCAACGCTACCCGCGGGAACGTGGATGTGCGCCTGCATGTGACGGTTTAAGTCGCAGGCACAAAAAACCCGGCCGAGGCCGGGTTTTTTGTGCACATTGCAAGAAGAATTACTTCTTGGCACGGCCTTTGTACGAACCGCCTTCGCGGGTATCGATTTCGATCAGGTCGTCGATTTCGATGAAGTCAGCAACGCTGAGTTCAGTACCGTTTGCCAGCTTGGCAGGCTTCATGACTTTGCCCGAAGTGTCGCCACGAGCCGAACCTTCGGTGTAGGCAACCTTACGCACGATGGTGGTCGGCAGCTCTACCGATACCAGACGGTCTTCGAAGAACACAGCTTCGCAGATGTCTTCCATGCCTTCTTCGATGAACGGCAGAACGGCCTCGATGTCTTCGGCGTTCAGCTCGTACATGGTGTAGTCGGTGGTGTCCATGAAGGTGTATGTGTCACCGCTGATGAACGACAGGGTCGCTTCTTTGCGATCCAGGATCACGTCGTCCAGCTTGTCGTCCGCACCGTATACGGTTTCGGTCTTGTAGCCGGTCAGCAGGTTCTTCAGCTTGGTCTTCATGATCGCGCTGTTACGGCCCGACTTGGTGAACTCAGCTTTTTGAACCAGCCACGGGTCGTTGTCGATCCGCAGGACGGTACCGGGTTTCAGTTCTTTACCAGTTTTCATTACGAAGTATCCGAATCTGGATGGATTTATAAAAATCGAGGCCGCGTATCATAGCGAATTTCGGTAAAAGTGTACTAGCGCTGTGGCAAGGTCCGGCTGAGCGGCCTGTCGCACCGCCCAAAGCCGGGCATGCCGTTGCAGTTCCGGCCAATGCTGGCGGGCTGCCTGCCACGCCTGGCCCATGTCGCAGTCCATGTTCCAGGCACGCCACAGGCCCAGCAGGGCGGCATCGGCTTCATCTGACAGGCCGCGTCGATAATGCGCCAGAAACGCTTCGAGCTTTTCCCAGTGGGCGTTCTCGTCCTGCACATAGATGTGCCACAGCATCGGCTGCCCGGCCCACTGCGCCCGCACGAACGAGTCTTCACCACGCACCGCGTTGAAATCGCAACTCCACAGCAGCCGGTCGAAGTCGTCCTGGCTGACGAACGGCAGCACCTGTACGGTCAGCGCGCCCCGCTTGCGCACGCTGCCCACCTGCAGCGGCACCTCGCCAAGCCACTGGCTCAGCCCCGCCACGATACGCCCTTGCGGTACCAGCAGGTGGCACGGTTGCGCGCCTGTGGCCAAGGCATCCAGCCAGCTGGCCAACTGCGGGTTTTCGTAGGCAAACAGCGATATCAGCAATGCCCCCTGCTCGGGCGCTACCCCAAGCTCCTGCAGAAACGCCTGGCGTGCCCCGGCCGACTGCTGGAAGGCATCACGCCGCGCCAGCAGCGAGCCCTCGCGTAGCAGGCCGCCGGTTTTTTCGGTAAAGCCGGGGAAGAAAAACACCTTGCGCAGGCCATTGGGCTGCGGCGAAGGCAAGCCATGGCAGCCCTCCACCCAGTCCTCGGCACTGAGGTATTCAAGGTTCAGCCACAGCGGCGGCGTGGCGCAGGCACGCATTGCCTCTACATAGGCCGCCGGCAACTGGCACGCGAAGGCGCCGATCACCCCATCGGCCGGTGCCACCGGCAGCCAGGCCGCAGGCCACTGACGCACATCCACACCGTGCTGCCACTGCTGTGCTGCGCTGGCATCAGCCCCTGGGCACATGGGCGTGAACGCGTTCAGGTCATCTACCCACAGGCGCACCGCCAGGCCATGCTCAGCCACCAGTTGCCGGGCCAGGCGCCAGGTCACGCCTATGTCGCCGTAGTTGTCGACGACGCTGCAGAAAATGTCCCAGGTGGCTTTCACCCGCCCCTCCCGTTCTGGTGCAAAAAACGCGAATTCTGCGGATAAATTGTCGCCGACAAAAGCACCCGCACGGAAAAATGCTCAAGTGCATGCGACAATGTACCCCGACCTACCCTGCCAGGAGGCTGCCATGGCCCGCCACCGTGAACTCAAGATCACCCTCAAGCCGCTGCCGTTGATTGTGTGCGTTGCCTTTGGCCTGTGGCTGGGCGCCGTGGCCATTGCCGCGAGCCTGTGGCTGGCGCTGCAACTGTGGCCACAGCAGGTGCAGCCGCTGGCCCAGGCCGTGGCCCCCGGTGTGTACCGGCCTGCCGCCCCCCCGGCGCCAGCCCCGGCACAAGACGCCCAGGCCGAGATGTTCGAGCTCTACAAGGGCATTCTGCGCAAACAGGAACTGCAACAGGCCGCCGAGGCCGCGCAGGGCAACCCGCGCAACCTCAACAGCCCCAAATGCCAGTTCTGGATGCAGCAGAACCGCACCGCCCCCACCGACAAAAGCCAGGCCAACGTGCTGGAGTTCTGTTACTGACCATGGACAAGACCCGCCTGCTGGCGCAGATCGTCGCCACCCTCGAGCATGACCTTGACGTGCTGACCCGCGCGGCGCAAAGCGCCTACGAAACTGCCACCGCCGAAGAGAACATTGCCGAGAACAAGTACGACACCCTGGGCCTGGAAGCTTCGTACCTGGCCACCGGCCAGGCCCGCCGCAGCGCCGAGATCCACCAGGCGCTGCTGACCTACCAGCAATTGCTGCTGCGCGACCATGACCCGGCGCGCGGGGTGCAGATCAGCAACCTGGTGACCCTGGAAGATGACGCTGGCGGGCAGCGCCGGTTGTTCCTCGGGCCTGAGGCGGCGGGGCTGAAGATTGGTGAGGGGGATGAGCGGGTGACCGTGATCACCCCGCGCTCACCGCTGGGGCAGCAATTGATGGGCAAGCGGGTGGATGATGAGGTGAGCCTGGGAGCGCAGGCATTGTTCATTACGGGTATTGCCTGACCGGGCCCTATCGCCGGCAAGCCAGCTCCCACAGGATTACCACAGGCCTGAATACTGCAGGCTCCCTCTGGGAGCTGGCTTGCCGGCGATAAGTTTCGGTCAGGCAAAACACACCTAAAGGGTTTGCAAGGCATCGAACCGCCCCGCCAACCCCTGTTCGGCAAACTGCTCCACCACAAAATCGATAAACGCCCGGGTCTTGCCCGGCATCAGCTTGTGCTCGGCGAAATACAGGCTGATATGCCCGTCATCCACGTACCAGTCAGGCAACACCCGCCGCAGCCGCCCTGCCTGCAGGTATGGCACGGCAAATGGCAGGCTCACCAGGGCAATCCCCAGCCCCTGCTCGGCCACCGCGCACGCCGCGTCCGAATCGCTCATGGTCATCGCCTGGCGCAGTTGCATCGGCTGCTGCGCCTGCCAGCGGCTGGTCAAAGGCCACGACCGCACCCGCCCGGTCTGCGGTGAGCGGATCAGGATGCCGTCGTGCCGCTGCAGCACCTGCGGGTCGTCAATCGGTGCGTGCCGCTGCAGGTAGGCCGGTGCTGCCACCAACACCCGGTGGGCCGGGGTCAGCTTGCGCGCCACCACCCCCGGCGGCAGATCGAAACCACCGCCAATCGCTGCATCGAAGCCCTGGCCGATCAGGTCGACCTGGCGGTTGTCGAAATGCCAATCCGGGGTAATCGCCGGATAACGCCGTAAAAACTCACCCAGCAAGGGCAACACATACAAGCGCCCGAACACAGTGCCCATGCTCACCCGCAACAACCCGGCCGGCTGGCCTTCGGCGCTGGCCAGGTTGGCCACGGCATACTGGATGGTACGAAAGCTGTCGCTGACTTCGCCCAGAAAACGCTGCCCCGCCTCAGTCAGGGTCAGCTTGCGGGTACTACGCTGGAACAACCGCACGCCCAGGCGCGCCTCCAGCTGAGCCACGTGCTTGCCCACGGCGGCGGGGGTAATGCTCAGGCGCCTGGCAGCTTCGGCAAAGCTGCCGACCTCGGCACTGCGGATGAAGCACTCCAACGCGTTGAACGATTCCACGGCCATCATTGCCAACCCAAGGTTTACTCTGCTGATAGTGATTGCCATCTTATCAGCAGGTAATCAAGCGCCGATACTTTGCCCATCCAAGGCATTTCGGCCTGGCTTCCAGCAGGAGATCAGCATGTCCAAGCAACTTTCACTCGAAGGCAAAGTGGCCCTGGTTCAGGGCGGTTCCCGCGGCATAGGCGCAGCCATCGTGCGCCGCCTGGCACGCGAAGGTGCGCACGTGGCCTTCACCTATGTCAGCTCCGCCGGCCCGGCAGAAGACCTGGCCCGCGAGATTACCGAAAACGGCGGCAAAGCCCTGGCCCTGCGGGCCGACAGCGCCGACGCAGCCGCCGTGCAACTGGCAGTGGATGACGCCGTGAAGGCCTTTGGCAGGCTGGATATCTTGGTCAACAACGCCGGTGTGCTGGCGGTAGCACCGGTGACCGAGTTCGACCTTGCCGACTTTGACCGCATGCTGGCGGTGAACGTACGCAGCGTGTTTGTCGCCAGCCAGGCCGCAGCACGTTACATGGGCCAGGGCGGGCGCATCATCAATATTGGCAGCACCAACGCCGAGCGCATGCCATTTGCCGGCGGTGCGCCTTATGCCATGAGCAAGTCGGCGCTGGTTGGCCTGACCCGTGGCATGGCGCGTGATCTGGGGCCACAGGGCATTACCGTGAACAACGTGCAGCCGGGGCCGGTGGACACCGACATGAACCCCGCCAGTGGCGAGTTTGCCGAGAGCCTGATCCCGTTGATGGCGATTGGACGGTATGGCGAGCCGGAAGAAATTGCCAGCTTTGTGGCTTACCTTGCTGGGCCAGAGGCGGGGTATATCACCGGGGCAAGCCTCACGATTGATGGTGGGTTTGCCGCTTGAATTGATGGGTTGCCTGTTTCGGCCCATTGCCGGCAAGCCAGCGCCCACAGGATCACCACAGGCCTTGAACCCGTGGGGTTCCCGTGGGCGCTGGCTTGCCGGCAATGGGGCCAGAACAGGCTCAATCATTGTCCCCCCAGATGCTGTTCCATCACCTCCAGAAACGCCCGGGCAGCAGCCGTCGGGCTGGAGGACCACACGGCATACAGGTGCCGCACCGGCGCATCTACCAACCGCGCCAGTGCCACACCTTCGAAACCCTGGGCCACCCGTTCCGGCACCAGGCCCACCGCCATGCCCCGCTGCACGAACTTTTCCACCAGGCGCACATGGCCGATCTCGAATTGCACCCGATGCTGCAGCCCCGCTGCCTGAAACGCCTCATCTGTCTGGCGCCGCGCCCCGGTGCCTTCGGGGAAATCCACCAGCACTTCATCCGCCAGATCGGCCAACGCCAGCTGCCCGCAGCCGGCCAGCCGATGATCAACCGGCAACAACGCCACCAGTTCCTCCCTGGCCAGCAACCGATGCTGCACGCCCTGCACCACCTCGCCCTGCCACAGGCCAATGAAACCAACGTCCAGGCGCCGCTCGACCACATCGGCTATCAGCCATTCGCTCTTGGCCGTGATCCAGCGCACATCCACATCCGGGAATCGTTCGTGGAACACGGCCAGCAAGTCGACCAGGTCCAGCGCCGTGAGCGAGCTGATTTCCCCTATCGCCAGCCGCCCGCGCACCTGCCCGCATGCCGCCGCCACGTCATCGGCAATGCGCCGGGCCGCGTCCACCGCCGGCCGCGCGCTGAGCACAAAGGCCTCACCGGCAGGCGTCAGGCGCACCCGCCGCGAACTGCGCTCAAACAGGCTTACACCCAGCTGCGCTTCCAGCCGCGCCACCTGGTGACTGAGCGCCGACTGCACCACATGGCAGCGCTCAGCGGCACGGGTAAAACTGCCAGTGTCGGCCACGGCGAGGGCGTATTCGAGCTGCTTGAGGTTCATCGATCTATCTGCTTTCAAGATGGATAAGTTGAAAACTATACATTGGCGTCATGCCTGACACTTCTTGATAATTCCCCCACTTCCTACTGCCCGCCAAGAGAACCGCATGAACGCCCCCACTCTCAGCCGCGCCATGATCCTGCTGATGGCCACCGCCACCGGCCTGGCCGTGGCCAGCAACTACTACGCCCAACCGCTGCTGCACAGCATCGCCCAGCAGTTTGGCCTGAGCACTGCCAGCGCCGGCAGTATCGTCATTGCCGCACAGCTCAGCTATGGCGCCGGCCTGTTGCTACTGGCGCCGCTGGGTGACCTCTTCGAGCAGCGCCGGCTGATCACCGTGATGACCGCCATTGCCACGTTAGGGCTGGTCATCAGTGCATGTGCGCCGAGCCTGCCCTGGCTGATCCTCGGCACGGCGCTGACCGGGCTGTTCTCGGTGGTGGCGCAGATTCTGGTGCCCATGGCCGCGACCCTCAGCGAGCCGCATCAGCGTGGGCGCGCAGTCGGTACGCTGATGAGCGGCCTGCTGCTGGGCATCCTGCTGGCACGTACTGCTGCCGGTTTTATGGCCGAACTGGGCGGCTGGCGCAGCATCTACGTGTTGGCCGCTGTGCTGATGGCGGTCACCGCGGTGGCGCTGTACCGCAGCCTGCCGCAGCATCACAGCCATGCCGGGCTGAAGTACCCGGCACTGATCGGCTCGGTGTTCCGCCTGTTCATTGAAGAACCGGTCCTGCGCCTGCGCTCGCTGCTCGGCCTGCTGGCGTTCAGCCTGTTCGCCCTGTTCTGGACGCCCCTGGCTTTTTTGCTGACCAAGGGCCCCTACCACTACTCCGATGCAGTGATCGGCCTGTTCGGCCTGGCCGGTGCAGCCGGTGCGCTGTCGGCGAACTGGGCCGGGCGCCTGGCCGACCGCGGCAAAGGCGCGCTGGGTACCACCGTGGGCCTGGTGGTGTTGCTGCTGTCGTGGGTGCCGCTGGGCTTTGCCCAGCAGTCATTGCTGGCCCTGCTGCTGGGCGTGCTGATGCTCGACCTGGCGGTACAACTGGTGCACGTGAGCAATCAGAACGCAGTGATTGCCCTACGCCCCGAGGCACGTACGCGGCTGAACGCCGGGTATATCACCTGCTATTTCATTGGCGGGGCGCTGGGGTCATTGCTGGGCACGCAGTTGTTCCAGTACCAGGGCTGGATGGGCATTGTGGCGGCGGGCCTGGTGATTGGCGGGCTGGCGTTGCTGGTGTGGGGCCTGGCCGAGCGTAAGCGCAAGACCACCTTGCAGGTGGCCTGAAAGATACCCGCGAAGAGGCCATTAGCCACGGCGACAATGCACCGCACGACCCTCCGTCGCATGGTCGTTGACTTGCCAGGCCAGGCAGCGCCCATTAGGCGCTGGTCAATGCCCTTTCCTGACAGGACGACTTTATGACAAGACTCACGGTGCAATCCGGCGATTTCTTGCAAGGTGAAGGCGAGTATCGCAACGGATCGCTCACACTCAAGACCCCGCGCAGCCCGTCACCGGGTGAGCGGATTTCCCTGGCCCGCATCAGCGACCTCCGGCTGGCCAGCCTGGAAACCAGCCGCAGCCTGGGCAGCGCCCTGGGCTGGGGTGTGGCGGGGGCCCTGGTGGCCGGGCCGGTGGGCTTGCTTGCCGGGCTGTGGCTAGGCGGCAAGGAGCAAGAAGCTACCTTCCTGGCCACCTTCAAGGATGGTCGCAAGCTCATGGCGATTACCGACGGCAAAACCTGGTCGAAGATCGATGACAGTTGGCGGCAGCACAATCACCCTGCCAACCAGGGCTGAATATCGCGGGGCCTGGATCGTTTTATGCTGAAGGCGGCTGTTAAGATGCCGCCTTTTTCATGGCCTGTGCCGGCCTCTTCGCGGGTTTACCCGCGAAGAGGCCGGCACAGGTGTGCGCATCCAGGAGCCCCGCATGCCCCCGCGTCACCCCCGCCTGCCCCTGAGCCTGCTCAGCCTGGGCCTGGCCCTGCATTGCCCCCATGTGCTCGCCGAAAACAGCGTGGTGCTGGCCCCGCTGCAGGTGTCCGACACCTACGGCGACGACGGCTATCAGGCACACCAGGCCGCAGTGGGCGGCTTCCAGCCCGCGCCCTTGCTTGATACCCCTGCCGCCATCAGCGTTTTCAGCCAGCAACTGCTTGAAGACCGGCAGGTGCGCCAGCTAAGCGAAGTGCTGCAAAGCGACGCCTCGGTTGGCGAAAGCTATGCCCCCATCGGCTACTACGAAAACTTCAACGTGAGGGGCTTCGAGCTTAACGCCGCCAGCAGCTACCGTATCAACGGCCAGACCATTGCCGGCGAGCAGAACGTGGCCCTGGAAAACAAACAGCAAGTCGAGTTGCTAAAGGGCCTGTCCGGGCTGCAAAGCGGCGTTTCAGAGCCGGGTGGCCTGGTCAACTACGTGACCAAGCGCGCCGAGGATGTGCGTAGCGTCACGCTGTCGACCAACGCACAGGGCGAACGCTACCTGGCCACCGACCTGGGTGGCTGGTTCGGCAGCGAAAAACAGTTCGGCCTGCGTGCCAACCTGGCCCATGAGGACATCCGCTCGTATGTCGACCATGCGGATGGCAAGCGTGACTTCGCCTCGCTGGCCTTCGACTGGCAGATCAACCCGGATGCCACCCTGCAACTGGATGCCGAATACCAGCACCGCGAACAGCGCTCGGTGCCGGGTTACCAACTGCTGGGCGGCACCGCAGTGCCTCATGGCATCGACCCGGACGATCGTTTGGCGTACCAGCACTGGGCCAAACCCGTGCAGAACGACTCGCTGAACCTGGGCGGGCGCTTCGAGTACCGCTTCAACGAGGCCTGGACCGGCACCTTGAGTGCCTCGCGCAGCAAGGTGGTGATCGACGATTACAGCGCGTTTGCCTGGGGTTCGAGCGAAGGCGCGTTCTTTGCCAGCAATGGCGACTACGACATCTACGACTTCCGCAGCCCCGACGACACCCGCCGCACCGATGAAGCACAGGCCATGCTCAACGGGCACTTCGATGCGCTGGGCGTAGGGCATGAACTGACCGTGGGCACCAGCGCGCAGCGGCGCACGCTGGATCAACGGCCGTACTACAACGAGTGGCTGGGTACCGGCAACATCTACACCGGCGCCCCCGCCTTCGACCCGTCCGACAAAGCTGTCGGCGCCAGCGAACGCCGCCTGGACAGCCGTCAGTACGGCCTGTTCGTCAGCGACCGCATCAGCTTCAACGAACAGTGGCAGACCGTGCTGGGCGCCCGTGAAGTGCGCCTGGATGAAAAGACCTGGGACGAGAACGGTGTTGCCGGGCGCCATACCCGCCAATATGAGTTGCTGCCCAATGCTGCACTTATCTACAAGCCGCAGCCAGATACCACGGTATACGCCAGCTACGCCCAGGGCCTGTCTGCCGGCGGCACGGCACCCTGGTTTGCCAGCAACGCTGCCGAAATCCTCGCCCCCACAACCTCACACCAACTGGAACTGGGCCTCAAGCACGACTGGCAAGGCCTGAGCCTCAGCGCCGCGCTGTTCCAGATCCGCCAGGCCTACCAGTACGCACGCCCGGACGGTGCTGGCAACTTCACCTACGTGCAGCAAGGCCAGCAGAAAAACACCGGCCTGGAGCTGGGTGCCAGCGGCTGGGTAACCCGCAACTTGCAGGTACAGGCCAGCGCCGCAGCCATTCGTGCGCGGGTGAAAAACAGCGGTACCGATGCCTATGAAGGCCATCAGGCAATCAATGTGCCCAGGTTCCGGGCAGCACTGCACGCGCAATACACGCTGCCGGTACCGGGGCTGGCCCTGTTGGGCGGGGCGCGCTACAGCGCCAGCAAGTATGCGAGCCAGGCGGGCAATGTGGAGGTTGGCGGGTACACCGTGTTCGATGTAGGGAGCCGGTATCGTACGCGCATTGGCGGGTATGACACGGTGCTGCGCCTGACCGTGGATAACGTGTTCGACAAACGCTATTGGCGCGATGTGGGGGACTATCTGGGGGATAACTACCTGTTCCAGGGGGCGCCACGTACCGCTCGGCTTTCGGCTTCGGTCAGCTTTTAAGATCTTGGGGCCGCTTTGCGGCCCATCGCGACGCAAGGCCGCTCCCACAGAGGACCGCGTGAATCTCAGGTGAACGCGGTCCCCTGTGGGAGCGGCCTTGCGTCGCGATGGGCTGCAAAGCAGCCCCAAAGGCCCAAATACAAAAAGCCCCCGTGCTTTTCAGCGCGGGGGCTCTTCGTAGAATGTGGCGGTGAAGAAGGGATTTGAACCCTTGATACGATTTCTCGTATACACACTTTCCAGGCGTGCTCCTTCGACCACTCGGACACTTCACCGTTTCTCTTCAAGCCTTGCGGCCCGTCGAGGTGCGCTAATTTAGTGAAAGACATTCCCTTTGGCAAGCACTTTTTTCAAATTTTTCATGTATTTGCATTTGGCACGCGGTGAACGCTGACCGACCAGTCAGCCTTGCTGCTTTACCTGGCCTCTGGCGCTGGGTAACGTCGTCGCCACGCCAACAAAAGGACTCTGCCATGAGCGAGCTGATTACCTACCACGCCGAAGACGGCATCGCCACCCTGACCCTGAACAACGGCAAGGTCAACGCCATCTCGCCGGACGTCATCACCGCCTTCAACGCCGCGCTCGACCGCGCGATCGAAGCGCGCGCAGTGGTGATCATCACCGGGCAGCCAGGCATCCTGTCGGGTGGTTACGACCTCAAGGTGATGACCAGCGGCCCGCAAGAGGCAATCAGCCTCGTCACCGCCGGCTCTACCCTCGCCCGCCGCCTGCTGTCGCACCCGTTCCCGGTGGTGGTCGCCTGCCCGGGCAATGCCGTGGCCAAGGGCGCTTTCCTGCTGCTGTCGGCCGATTACCGCATTGGCGTCGAAGGCCCGTACAAGGTGTGCCTGAACGAAGTGCAGATCGGCATGACCATGCACCATGCCGGTATCGAACTGGCCCGCGACCGCCTGCGCCGCTCAGCCTTCCACCGCTCGGTGATCAATGCCGAGGTATTCGACCCACACGCGGCGGTCGATGCCGGCTTCCTCGACAAAGTGGTGCCGGCCGAGCAGTTGCAGGAAGCGGCACTGGCGGCGGCGCGTGAATTGAAGAAGCTGAACATGCTGGCGCACAAGAACACCAAGCTGAAAGTGCGTAAAGGCCTGCTGGAGGCCCTGGACAAGGCGATCGAGCTGGACCAGCAGCATATGGGCTAGGCCCACCGGCCTCTGTGGGAGCGGGCTTGCCCCGCGAAGCAGGCAACGCGTTGCACGGCACCGGCTCCGCCGGTGTTCGCGGGGCAAGCCTGCTGCCACCGTCAGCAAGGCGCAGCAACAAGGTTTGCCCGAACCAGTGCACATCCGTACACTCCCCGGCGACTGTCTGGTGTGAGTCGTACCATGCTTTATTCCTTGCGCATGCTTCTGCTGGCGCTGCATTTCCTTGTGGTTGGCGTCGTGGGCCTGGTCATCGGCCTGTGCCGCCCCTTCAACCCCGACAACAGCCGCATATTCGCCCACCTCTACAGCCGCCCGGCCACCAGACTGCTGCGCATCAAGGTCAAGGCCGAGGTCGGCCCGCTATGGGATCAGCCCCCCGGTTGCGTGATCATCGCCAACCACCAATCCAACTTCGACCTGTTCGTGCTCGGCCAGGTCGTGCCACGACGCACCGTTGCCATCGGCAAGAAAAGCCTGGGCTGGGTTCCGTTGTTCGGCCAGCTGTTCTGGCTGGGCGGCAACGTGCTGATCGACCGCAAGAACAGCTACCAGGCACGCAAGGTCCTGCAGAAAACCACCCGCGTGCTGCAGGACGATACCTCGATCTGGGTGTTCCCCGAAGGCACACGCAACCCCGGTGAACACTTGCTGGCATTCAAGAAAGGCGCCTTTCACATGGCCATCGAGGCCGGCGTGCCGATTGTGCCGGTATGCGTCAGCCGCTATGCCAAACGCATGGGCCTGAACAGCTGGCGCCAGCGCACGGTAGTCGTCCGTTCGCTGCCGCCCATTACAACCGCCGGCATGACCCAACGGGACATCCCGGCGCTGATCGAGCAGTGCCGGGTGCAGATGCAGCAATGCATCGACCGCATGGAACACGAGCTGGCCTGAAGCCGGTTGCTCTTGGGCCGGGTACGGCCCAAGCTGTACCCCGTGTTCAACCGGAATAAGCAGGCAACCATGGGTCGAGTCGTGGCATCGGCGGTGTACAGCGCCGGCAGAAAGGTCACCAACATCAGCATCGACGAAGGCAGCGAGTGGGCGCGCAAGCCGGGGCACTTTGTGTGGATTGGCCTGGAAGAGCCCAACGCCGAGGAACTGGCCAACCTGCAATGCCAGTTCAACCTGCACGAGCTGGCCATCGAAGACGCCCTGGAAAAGCACAGCCGGCCCAAACTGGAAACCTTCGGCGACGCGCTGTTCATCGTCACCTACTCGCCAGTGCGCCATGAAGGCAAGCTGGAGTTCATCGAAACGCATATCTTTGCCGGCAACGGCTACATCATCACGTGCCGCAATGGCCACTCCAAATCCTATGCCCTGGTGCGCCAGCGCTGCGAGGCGCGGCCGCTGCTGCTGGAGCACGGTGAAGATTTTGTGCTGTACGCCCTGCTCGACTTCGTCACCGAGAACTACCAGCCGGTCAGCGAGGCCATTCATGGTGAAATCGAGGAGTTGGAGCAAAGCGTGCTCGGCGGTTCGTTGCAGGAGGATGACATCCGCCGCCTGCACAGCCTGCGCCGCGACATCCTGCGCCTGCGCCGCTATGTGGCGCCGATGGTGGAAGTGAGCGAGGAGTTGCAGCGCCTGAGCTTTCCGTTTATCGACAAGAACATGCGCCCGTATTTTCGTGATGTGCAGATTCACGTGACCCGGCAGATGGAAGACCTGGCCGGCATCCGCGACATCGCCAGCCAGACCATCGAGATCGGCATGCTGCTGGAGTCGTCACGGCAGAGCATAGTGCAACGCAAATTCGCGGCCTGGGCGGCGATTCTGGCGTTCCCTACAGCGATTGCGGGGATTTACGGGATGAACTTCCAGAACATGCCGGAGCTGGGGTGGCACTATGGATACTTCGGGGTACTGGGGGTGATCGTGCTGGGATGTACGGGGTTGTTTGCCAGCTTCAAGAAGTCTGGCTGGCTCTGAGATTGCCGGGGCCGCTTTGCGGCCCCCGCCACTACGCCGCGTTATGCTTGCTCACCGGCTGCTGGATAAAGCGCATCATCCACTCCCCCACCAGGTCGCCCTGGTGCTCGGTGGCCAGGCTGGCCACCGCCTTGTGGTACACCTCATCCCCCAGGTATTCCTGGCGGGCATCCAGCAGCGCGCGTGAATAGTCGTGCACGAACTCCGGGTGGCCCTGGAAGCACAGCACCTGGTCGCGGATGTGGTACGCCGCATTCGGGCAGAAATCGCTTGAAGCAATCACCGTGGCGCCTTCCGGCAGTTCGGTCACCTGGTCCTGGTGGCTGATCAGCAAGGTCAGCTCCGACACCTCCGGGTCCATCCACGGCGCATGGGCCGCCAGCGAGTAGCGATGGATGCCCACGCCCCAGCCCTTCTCCGCCCGCTCGGCCTTGCCACCCAAGGTCAGCGCCAGCAACTGATGGCCAAAACACACCCCCAGCAGCTTCTCGCCACGCTCGTAAAGCTTCAGCAAGTAGGCCCTGAGCGTCTGGATCCAGGCATCTGTACCGAACGAATCGGCCTTGCTGCCCGTCACAAGGTAGGCATCGAACACTTCATTCTCGGCGGGATAGTCGCCGTGCATCACGTTGTAGACACGAAATTCGGCGGCAATCGGCTGACGCGAGAAAAGCTGCTCGAACATCCTGCCGTAGCCCTGGTACTGCGCCGTCAACTCCGGTCGCAGGACATCGGTTTCAAGGATGCAGATGCGTAACGACATAGGGGTAGTCCTGAACGACATGGGTGGGAATCTGCTGTAGAGACTGACGCGAAAGACACGTACAAGCAAGTAGGCTGCACTGACGAACGGTCACATTTCGTCGGTACCCGCTTTGTGCTTGCGCCCCTGTCTAGTCAGAGCATGCCAGCCAGATGGCACATGGCCTCATAGCTAACTGAAATCAATGAACCACACAATTAGAACAAAGGGTTCTCAAACATGCATCACACACACCCTACTGTTGGATGTATATCCACTTTCAAGAGGCATGCAGTTCAGGCGCCAAGCGTCGCCACTGTGATCGACCCGAAGCGCGACAAGGAAGCCAACGGGTATTCAGGAATAACAACAAGAAGGCGGTCCGCCATGTTCAGACAATCAAAAATTCGCCAAGCTGGGCTCATTCTCTTTGCCACGACATTGCTGTTGATATTGCCGAACCTGACACGTTTATTCGGCTGACCCTTTCGGTGGCGCCAACGGGCAGTGCACAGGTAACCTGCCGGCCTTGATGGTCGGAGATTACCCATGCGCCACTGCCTTGCACTGTTTGCGTTGTTCCTGAGCCTGCCGCTGTCGGCGGCGCAACTGCACCTTGAGCTGGGCGCCAGCGCGCGCCAGTGGAGCAGCGCCGAACTGCTCGGCCACCCGCAGGCCCGGGATATCAGCGTCGATCAGGATGTGTCATACAAACGCCCCATGCACTATCGGGCGGTGCCATTGGCCACGCTGCTGGAAGGCGTAAGCCCCGCTGATCACCTGCAGGCAGTGGCACGGGATGGCTTTGCCGCCGAAATGCCCGCCGCACCGCTGCTGCAGCAAGGGCCGGCACGGGCCTGGTTGGCCATAGAGGACCCCGACAAACCGTGGCCGGCATTGGGCAAGGGCAAACCCAGCGCGGGGCCGTTCTACCTGGTGTGGACTCAGCCGCAAGCGAGCGGCATTCGCCCGGAGCAGTGGCCGTTCCAGATTTCCACCCTTCGTAAACTGGACGCTGTCGAGACGCGCTTCCCGGCCTTGCTGCCCGATCCGAAGTTGCCAGCCGATAGCCCGGTGCGCCAGGGCTTTGCCTTGTTTCAGCAGAACTGCATGGCGTGCCACCGCCTTAACGGTGCGGGGGATGCGCAAATGGGGCCGGATTTGAACATGCCGCACAACCCGACCGAGTATTTCCAGCCGGGTTATCTGCGCCAATTGATTCGCAACCCGCAAAGCCTAAGGCAGTGGCCGCAGGCAAAGATGCCGGGGTTTGCTGAAAACGTGCTGAGTGAACAAGACCTGGATGCGTTGCTGGCTTATCTGGGGCATATGGCTGGGCGCAAGCCTTGAGGGCTTCTTCGCGGCTTCACCCGCGAAGAAGGCAACGGAAAACCTTCAGGCAGTCTGCCGTTCGTGCTTGACTCCCCACCCTTCCACCTCCCCCCCATAAGGTGTCACCAACTGCTCGAACGCCTCTTCAAAGTCGCCAATCCCGCCATAGGTCGCATACATGACCTTGCTCAGTTCCAGGTGCCAGGCACCGTCGCCCAGCTCTTTCACCTGGGCATTGAGCGATTCGCCACGAAACTGCCCGGCGGCGCGGCGGGCACCTGCTTCATCGGGGAATACGGCATAGAACTCGATGGGGTGGATCTGGGTGAAGTCGAAACCGCCTGCCTTCATCTGGCGCAGGACGTTGCTGCTGATATCGTCGTTCTGGCTGCTCATGAATCGTCCTCCTGAATAACGCAATGGATAGACTTTCCGTGCACTACGCACCTGCCGGCAATCAATGGCCGAGCAGTTCGAGCTGATGCAAGACGCGAATTGAAACGGCGCCTACCCGCAGAATGGCAGGCACCTTTCATCATCGTAGCGCTTGAACAGGCACCACGCAAACGTGTGGGTCAGGGCGCTTCGTGAATACTGGTGATGGTCACCCCGCTATGCTCCTTGAGCCAGCGGGCGGTCGGGGAAATGGTGCGGTCCTGGAAGTCGTTGAGGTCCAGCTCGTCCATCACCGGGAACAGCTGCGAACGGATGGCCCGCGCGGCTTCCTCCTCGCTGGGACGGTGCTCGGTCCGCAGCATCAGGGTGGACGGTTCGCCTTTTTGATCGGCAAAGATGACTTCCCACTCTTTCATTGAACAAGTCCTCCCAATCCAGATACACCACGGTGTGATGCCTGATCAACTGACCTTGGGGCCGGGAGAATGTTCAGTCTGTAAAGGCCTCTTCGCGGGGCAAGCCCGCTCCCACAGAGATATCAACTGCGGGTTTGCGATGATTTCCCTGTGGGAGCGGGCTTGCCCCGCGAATGGGCCGCAAAGCGGCCCCTTTTGCAGCCTTACTTCGGCGTGCCGTGCACGACACCGGCGGTGTTATCCAGCAGGCTCTTGGTCGCCGTCTGGATATACGCTTCCAGCTTTTTCAGCATTTCTGGCTGGTCCGGGCTTTCAATCAGTTCGGCCTTGAACTCGCTGCCCAACTGATAGCGGTACATGCGCGGGGTCATGTCCTTGGACTCGATCAGGATGCGGTCGCCTTGCACCAGGCCGACGATCTGCTCGCTGCCCGACGGCTTGATCATGCCCACGCCCTGGTCACCCTCAGGCAGGTTGAGCAGATCACGCCCCCAGCACTGGTGGCGGGCCTTGCCACCCAGGCGGCCCATGATGGTCGGCACGATGTCGACCTGGGTGCCCACGGTGTGGTTCACCGCACCAAACTTCTCCTGAATGCCCGGGGCAATCAGCAGCAGCGGCACGTTGAAACGGCCCAGGTCCAGTTCGGTGACTTGCTGGTGGTTGCCAAAGCCATGGTCGCCGACGATGACGAACAGGGTTTCCTTGAAGTATGGCTCTTTACGCGCCTTCTCGAAGAACTGGCCCAGCGCCCAGTCCGAATAGCGCATGGCAGTGAGGTGCTCGTCCAGGCGGCCTTGCCCGGTGACCTTCTCGACCGGCAGGTCTTTGGGCAGCGCGTATGGGGTGTGGTTGGAAAGCGTCTGCAGCAGCGCGTAGATCGGTTTCTTGCCGTCGTGCTTGGCCAGCTCCTCGTTGCCGCGGTCGAACATGTCCTGGTCGGACACGCCCCAGGTCGGGTCGGAGAACACCGGGTTGACGAAGTCGTTACGGCCAATGAAGGTGGTCATGCCCTGGTTGCCGAAGAACCCGGACTGGTTGTCCCAGGCAAAATCGCCGTTGTAGACGTACACGTCGTCGTAATCACGGGCGCTCAGCAGTGCCGGCAGGCCCGACAGCTTGTGCCCGCCTTCCGGGGTCTGCATCAGGTATTCGAAGCCTGGCAGGTTGGGGAAGCAGGCCATGGTGGCGAACATACCTTGATGGGTATGGGTGCCGTTGGAGAAGAAGCGGTCGAACAGCAGGCCTTCTTTGGCCAGCTTGTCGAAGTACGGGGTAATGTTGTTGGGGCTGCCCAGTGCGCCTACCGAGTGGCCGGCGAAGCTTTCCATCAGGATCACCACCACGTTCTTGATCGGCAGGGTGCGCTCGGCCGGCGGCACGAAGTCGCGGCGGATGGCAGCCTCGTCGGCATCGACCAGGGTGTCGTGTGCCGTCAGCAGTTGCTCGCGCACGCTTTGCGTGGCCACGTTCTGCTCCAGTACCGGCTTCCAGATGTTGGCGCGGTCTTCGCCGAAGCGGCTCTTGGCAGCGTCGATCAGGGTCAGGGTGCCGTTCAGGCCTAACTGGTTGACGAAGTTGGAGTCAGTGGTAAACGCATCACCCCAGCGCATTGGCGGGCCTTGGCGCAGGGTGCCACGGGCAGCGACCACGGCCACCAGCAGAATCACCATGAACACCGCCAGGCGGTTGTACCATGGGGCAACCCGGTGCAGGCCTTCGCCACGGGTCGCGCGGTCGATGCCCTTGAACAGCAGGCTCAGCAGCCAGGTACCGAAGGCCCAGGCCAGCAGGTAGCGCACCACCGGGAAACCGTACCAGAGCATGCTCATGACGGTTTTCGGGTCTTCCTTGATGTACTGGAACACCAGGCCGTTAAGGCGCTGGTGGAACTCGCGGTAGAAGTCCATCTCCATCAGGCCGAGGAACATTACCACGCTCGAGGCAAGGGTCAGCCAGAAGCGGAACACCCCACGCCGGGCCATGGCCCAAGGGCTTAGGATGGCCAGCAGCAGCGGGATGCTGAGGTACACCACCACGCGCAGGTCGAAGCGCAAGCCGTTGAGGAAGCCTTCGGCAACGGTGGAATACGGGGTATCACCGATCATGTCGCTGTTGTAGACCAGCAGCGCCAGGCGCACCAGGCTGAGCATCAGCATGATCACCAGCCCGCTGAGCAGCGTGTAGGCCAGGTGGGATTTCAGGGTCGGCGAAAACGACGTTCGCGCGCCCTGTTGCTTCAAGGCGTCCGTGTTAGCCATGAATGGGGAGGTCCTAGGATTGCGGTTTGCGAAGAGGCGATGGCGCTAGACCAACGCAGCATTGTGCGGGTGCGGATTCTGTTTAAACCAATGTGAAAATTTTGTCACTGGGATGTTGCGGCTTTTGTCTGTGCCGGCCTCTTCGCGGGCTTGCCCGCTCCCACAGGAGCCCCACAACTCTTGAGAGCGGCGCAGTACCTGTGGGAGCGGGCGAGCCTGCGAAAAGGCCGGCACAGGCGTTCAGATGCGCACGTTCCCCCGCGGCCCGGCAATTGCCCAGATCACCAGCCCTACCACCGGCAACAGTGCGATCAGCAAGATCCACAACACTTTGACACCCACCTCGCTGCCACTCTTGATGACATTGAGGATGGCCCAGATATCCAGCGCCAGAATGATCAGCCCGACGAGGCTGTTGAAGGTAGACCCCATGCCTAAACTCCTGTCCAGAGGCTTTGCTGCACAGCATAGCCAGCTATCGCACCAATAGAAGGGAATCCTTGGCCGTTGGCACAGGTCCCTGAGTAGACTGACTGCAATAACTGATTCGAGGTTCGCATGCCCCCCGCACACAGCCAAAGCGCCGCCCCACTTTCACTGCTGCACGCCTGGCGTCAGCAGGTGGCCCACACCCCTTGGCTCAGCGCCGGCCTGGGGCTGAGCCTGCTGGCAGTGATCGCACTGCTGGTGGCCAGCTTCTGGAACGCGGTGAACGGCGACCATGCCGATAACCTGCACCTGGCCGTGCTAGGCGGGTTGTCCGGCTTTGGCGCCACCGCGTTGGGTGCAGTGCTGGCGGTAGTGCTGCGCGATGTCAGCGCCCGCACCCAGGACGTGATGCTTGGCTTTGCCGCCGGCATGATGCTGGCGGCCAGTTCGTTTTCACTGATTCTGCCGGGCCTGGACGCCGCCCGCGAGATCACCGGCAACGGCCCGGCTGCGGCCTTTACCGTAGTGCTGGGCATGGCGCTGGGCGTATTGCTGATGCTGGGCCTGGACCGGTTCACCCCGCACGAGCACGAAAGCACCGGCCCATGCGGCCCCGAGGCCGAGCGTATCAGCCGGGTATGGCTGTTCGTGCTGGCGATCACGTTGCACAACCTGCCTGAAGGCATGGCGATTGGCGTGAGCTTCGCCAATGGCGACATGAACATCGGCCTGCCGCTGACCAGCGCCATCGCCATCCAGGACATCCCTGAGGGGCTGGCCGTGGCGCTGGCCCTGCGCGCTACCGGGCTTTCGAACATGAAAGCCGCGCTGGTGGCGATAGGGTCTGGGCTGATGGAGCCGCTGGGGGCGGTGATCGGGCTGGGGATTTCGACCGGCTTTGCCCTCGCCTACCCGATCAGCATGGGGCTGGCGGCGGGGGCGATGATCTTTGTGGTGAGCCACGAGGTCATCCCCGAAACCCACCGCAATGGGCACCAGACGGCGGCGACCCTTGGGTTGATGGGTGGCTTCGGCGTGATGATGTTTCTGGATACCGCGCTGGGCTGAGGTTTTGCGGTTGCCTGTGCCGGCCTCTTCGCGGGCTTGCCCGCGAAGAGGCAAACGACGAAATCAGATGTGCACGGCGACTTTCAGGGCTTCCAGGGCCGGCTCGACCTTGATGCCCAGCGCTGCACCCAGTTCCAGCACCCGCGCCAGGTCGTTCTGCCCCACCATCACCACCTGCAGCTCGTCATCCAGCAACTGGCTGAAGTTCAGCAACACATAACCACCGGCTTCTTTGTTCAGTGCGCCCATCTGCACCTGAATGCGGTTGAGCGCGGTCAGTGGCTCGGTGCGGGCCAGTTGCTTGGGCTTGAGGGTGAACGGCACGCTGCTGTCGAACGAGTCGCTGATCTGCTGGAACAGGTCCTGATAGCTGTCAGCCTGGAACACTACGGTGTCCGGCAAGCTGCCCAGCACCACCCATTCGCCCAGCGGGATGGGGAAGCTGTCGTCGTAGTTGATGTCGGGGTTGGCGGCCAGGAAAGCGGCCGGGTCGGCGTAGGCCTGGGCGGCCTCGTCGGCGATGCGCTCGATGTCGGCCTCACGCATGCAGCCGGCGCCAATGAGGCTGATGAATTCGAGCAACTGAGTTTTCATGAAAGGGGGCCTGCGACGGGTGAAAAGTCGCCAAGGATAGCCGCAAATGCCCCCGGGCGGTTAGCCGGCCAGCGTTTGCAAGCGTGCGGCTGTGTCCACCGCGCCCATGGTTTGCGCGGCCATCAGCGCGGTGGCGCCGCGGGCATCCTGGCGAGTCGGGTCGGCGCCTTGGGCCAACAGGTACTCGAGGATTTCGCTGCGGTTGAACATGGCCGCCAGCATTAATGCGGTGCGGCCGTCCTGCGCTGCGGCATCGACTGGCACGCCGTGCTCCAGCAGCAGGCGGATCATCGCCAAATCCCCCTTGAACGCGGCACCGGCAATCGGCAACTGGCCGTTGTCGTTGGCAATCAGCGGGTCGGCGCCCTGCGCCAGGAGCACGCGCACCGCGTCGTGGTGGCCGTGGTAGCTGGCCAGCATCAGCAGGGTATCGCCTTTGTGGTTACGCAGGTTGGCCGGCAGGCCGCTGGCAAGCAGGCGACCAAGCATTTCAGCATCGCCCTGGCGGGCACGTTCGAACACTTGCTCGGCGAACGCAGCAGTTTCGTCGTCGGTCATTGTGGCTGGCGCGGTGTGGCTGGACATCGGGAACCTCCTGGCATAAATGATTGCCCAAGTGTTTGTCAGGCACGCCATTGTGGTCAAAGGTTCAGATTCTATAGGGCCAATAGCTAAAGCCGGACCCGTGCAAAATGCACTGTGCAAAATGCACGACCATGCAACCTGCACGGCACCGCTTCTTCAAATACCTATTAAGTGACTGTTTTTACTGGTTTTTTTCTGAAATCAAGTTCTGGCACGGTCGCTGCAATCATCAACTCATGTCTGCCACACTAGCCAGGAGTTGATATGGACCTCATCCAGCAAAAGTTCGTCTCGGTATTTTCGGCCTATCAGGTGACCACCCAGGCACGCCCTGATGGCGGCGTACTGTTGACCCTGCGTGCCGCTGACAACAAAGTCACCCGCCGGGTGCTGACCTATGCGCAGCTGCACAACGCAGAGCAACTGTCCTGGGCGATCAGCGCCATCCGCCGTGACCTGGCTGAACAGGCCAGCGAGTTGCCAGTGATTACCATGCTGCAGAGCCAGCAACGGTTTGCCCTGCCGACCTATCGCTGAGCTTGGTGGTGTTGCTAGTGGCCCCATCGCCGGCAAGCCAGCCCCCACATTGACCACGTCGGCCTCAAGGCCTGCGCATAACCTGTGGGAGCTGGCTTGCCGGCGATAGGGCCTACCCAGCAATTAAAGCTCGTCAATCCCCATGAACGCCCGCGCAGTCACATCCCCGGTGAATCGCGCTTGCGCGCCCTGCTCGCTGCCATACAAACGCAACGCCAGGCAAAAAGGCGTCGCGCCCAGTTCTACCCAGCGCCGTGTTCCCGCCGGCACTACCAGCTGGTCACCCTTCTCGCACAGCACCGAATACACCCAGTCGCCCAGCCGCAGGCCAACCTGCGCCCGCCCGCTGACCACGGCAAACACCTCGTCGGCATCATGCACATGCTCATCGCGCACATCGACTTGCAGCGCGTCTTCACCGTCACGGTTCAACAACACGTAGGCTTTGCTGCCGTGTGCAGTCATCAACTGGTCCAGATACTCACGGCTGAGCTCCAGTGCCTCACCGTCGGCCGTGCCAGGCCGCACCCGCAGGCCAGGCTCGCAATGGGAAAAATGCACGCCCTGCTCGGCAAGGGTCGCGGCGATATCGTCGTGGTGGGTCAGCACCTTGTTCGGCAGTTCCGGGCTGGCGGGGTGAAAAACGCTGAGAATGCTCATTAGGGGCGGGTCCTGGTCGGTTGCGAACAAAGGGCAATGATAACGGCTGCAGCCAAGGCTGCGGCACTGGCCATACCAAAGGTGAAGGTGGGGCCCAGCAGTTTCCAGCTGTAGCCCGAATATAATGCCCCCAGTGCACCGCCGGTGCCCGACAGCGCCGCGTACAACGCCTGGCCCTGGCCCTGCTGGCGGGCGCCGAAACTGGCCTGGACGAACGCGATGCTGGCAGCGTGAAAGCAACCGAAGGTGGCCGCGTGCAGCAGCTGGGCGAAGATCAGCACGGCCGGTGCCTCGGCCAGGTTGCCCAGCAGCAACCAGCGCAAAGCCGCCAGCAAAAAGCTGACCAGCAAAACGCGTTGCACACTGAAGCGCGCAAATAGCCGGCTCATCACCATGAACATCAGCACTTCGGCCACCACCCCCAGCGCCCACAGCAGGCCGATGGCACTGCGGCTGTAACCCAGGTGCTCCAGGTGCAGGGTAAGGAAGGTGTAGTACGGCCCATGGCTGAGCTGCATCAGCGCCACGCAGGCGTAGAACGCGACCACCCCCGGGGCCCGCAACTGCTGCAGGAAGCCGCCGGCGCCTTTGCGCTCGCCCTGCTCCACCGGCTGGGCGTTTGGCACCCACAGGCTGGCAGCGACAATACCGGCCATGATCGTGACCAGGGCCACCGGGTAGATGTCCAGGCTCAGCCATTCGAACAGGCGGCCCAGGCCAACCACCGTGAGGATGAAGCCGATAGAGCCCCACAGGCGCACCTGGCTGTAGCGCGACGTTTGCCCGTGCAGGTGGGCCAGGGTGATGACCTCGAACTGCGGCAGCACCGCGTGCCAGAAGAACGCGTGCAGGGCCATCACCAGCGCCAGCCACGCGTAGCTTTTGCCGAAGAAGATCAGGGCGAAGGTGGCCAGGGTGGACAACGCGCCCAGGCGCACGATCAACAAGCGCTGGCCGGTACGGTCGCCCAGCCAGCCCCACAGGTTGGGGGCGATGCAGCGCATCAGCATGGGAATGGCCACCAGCTCGCCGATACGCGCCGGGGAGAAGCCCAGGTGGTCGAAGTACAGGGCCAGGAAGGGGGCGGTGGAGCCTAGCAGGGCGAAGTAGAACAGGTAGAAGCTGGACAGGCGCCAGTAGGGGATGGGTTGCATGGATTTACCGTCTGAACCGGCACCACCCTGTAGGCGCAGCCTTGTGCTGCGAAAGGGCCGATGTCGCCATAGAGATGTGTGCTAGCTGCACCGGCCCTTTCGCAGCACGAGGCTGCTGCAAAGAGCGGGCCGGCGCAAGCAACACGGTCAGAGCTGGCCCAGCACCGGGGTGGTTACCTTCACATCGGCATTCTGCGCGCGGTGGCGCAGCAGGTGGTCCATCAGCGCGATGGCCATCATCGCCTCGGCGATCGGCGTGGCGCGGATGCCCACGCACGGGTCGTGGCGGCCTTTGGTGATGACGTCCACCGGGTTGCCGTCGATGTCGATCGAGCGACCCGGCGTGGTGATGCTGGAAGTCGGCTTCAGCGCCAGGTGGGCAACGATCGGCTGGCCCGAGGAAATGCCGCCCAGGATGCCGCCTGCGTTATTGCTGAGGAAGCCTTGCGGGGTCAGCTCGTCGCGGTGCTCGGTACCGCGCTGGGCCACGCTGGCGAAGCCGGCGCCGATTTCCACGCCTTTGACCGCGTTGATGCTCATCAGCGCATGGGCCAGCTCGGCATCGAGGCGGTCGAAGATCGGCTCGCCCAGGCCAGGCATCACACCCTCGGCGACCACGGTGATCTTGGCACCTACAGAGTCCTGGTCACGGCGCAGTTGGTCCATGTAGGCCTCCAGCTCCGGCACCTTGTCCGGGTCGGGGCTGAAGAAGGCGTTCTGCTCCACCGATTCCCAGGTCTTGAACGGGATTTCAATCGGACCCAGCTGGCTCATGTAGCCACGTACGGTGATGCCCTGGGTGGCCAGGTACTTCTTGGCAATGGCACCAGCGGCCACGCGCATGGCGGTTTCGCGGGCCGAGCTGCGGCCACCGCCGCGGTAGTCGCGGATGCCGTATTTGTGGTGGTAGGTGTAGTCGGCGTGGGCCGGGCGGAACAGGTCCTTGATGGCCGAGTAGTCCTTGGACTTCTGGTCGGTGTTGCGGATCAGCAAGCCGATCGAGCAGCCAGTGGTGCGGCCTTCGAACACGCCGGAGAGGATTTCCACCTCATCGGCTTCCTGGCGCTGGGTGGTGTGCCGGCTGGTGCCAGGCTTGCGCCGGTCGAGGTCGTGCTGCAGGTCGGCCAGGGAAATTTCAAGGCCCGGTGGGCATCCATCGACAATGGCGACCAACGCCGGGCCATGGCTTTCGCCAGCGGTGGTGACAGTGAACAGCTTGCCGTAGGTATTGCCGGACATGGGCGCTCCGCGAGTTCTGCCTGAAATGGACGAAAGCGGCAGTATACAGATGGATTGGTTGTCTGTACTGGCCCTATCGCCGGCAAGCCAGCGATGGGGCCGATCCTGCAACACACTACCCGAGAACCTTCCCGCAAACATTGGGTCAAAGCTGCATCTCCCCATGTAGTGCCGCATGATGTCGCGCCTCGTTGCCTTGCTCTTACTGCTGTGCACCGGTCTGGCCCAGGCCGCTGCCCCCACCGTGCTGCAACGCCCGATCGACCTGGACACCGGCCAAGGCGTGCTGCACGGCAGCCTGCTGCTGCCGCAACAGGCCTCCCCGCCGCCGGTGGTACTGATTATCGCCGGCTCCGGCCCCACCGACCGCGACGGCAACAACCCGGCGTCGGGCCGGGTCGACAACCTCAAACGCCTGGCTTTGCTACTGGCCAACGAGCACATTGCAAGCGTGCGCTACGACAAGCGTGGAGTGGCTGCCAGCCAGCCGGCCACGCCTGATGAGCGCAACCTCAGCGTGGAGCGCTACGTGGCCGATGTGGTCGCCTGGAGCCACAAGCTCAAGGCTGACCCGCGCTTCGGCCCGCTGATCCTGGTTGGGCATAGCGAAGGTGCGCTGATTGCAAGCCTGGCTGCAGAACAGGCCGGCGCCAGCGCGGTGATCACCCTGGCCGGCAGTGGCCGGCCGCTGGCCGACGTGCTGCGCGAGCAACTGGCCAAGCGGCTGCCACCGGCGCAACTGGCCAGTGGCAGCGCCCTGCTCGACCGCCTGCAGGCCGGGCAAACCAGCCTGGAAGTACCCGCGCCGCTGCGCCAGGTGTTCCGCCCCAGCGTTCAGCCCTACCTGATCTCGCTGTTCCAGCAGAACCCGGCGGCAGCCTTTGCCCGCCTGCCCATGCCCGCATTGATCGTGCAGGGGCGCAACGACGTGCAGGTGGACGTGGCCGACGCCGAACGGCTCAAGGCGGCCAAGCCGGATGCGCAGCTTGTGCTGATCGACGGCATGAACCACATGCTGCGCATCAGCCCCAGGGACATGAGCCAGCAGCGCGACAGCTACCTCAACCCCGAGCTGCCGCTGGCGCGCGAGCTGGGTGAGCGCATTGTGACGTTCATCCAGCATTTGCCTTCGGCATGAGGTAAACGAGCTCAGGTCCGCGGCAAGCCTGCCGATACAGCAGGCATAGCCGAGGACAAGCCTGATGACTACCGCCCCCGCCGCCGCAGAGCCGGCCGAAGAATCCCAGGAAAACCCTGCCCTGCCTTGGGCAGAACTGGGCACAGAACACTTCCAGCTGCTGCGCCTGGCCGCGCTGCCCACCGACCGCAGCACCGGCGCACGGCCGCTACGCTTTGTGCAGTTCGGCTATGCCGAGCGCCACGACAAGGCCCACAGCTTGCTACGCATGGAAATCCAGCTGCCTGGGCAAAAGGTGCACAAAGAGCAGAACCGCCTGGACATCCGCGTCGACCATACCGAGCGCCTTGTGCGCATTGGCAGTGAACACGGCCTGCAACTGGAACCGGTAAACCGTGGCATTGGCCGCTTCATGCTCGCCCAGGCCGCGCAATGGCTGCAGCGCAAGTGGCCGCACTACCGGGTGCCAGGCATGGCGCTGCCGAGCAAGGATGCCCTGAGCGAGGACTCACGCCTGCGCCGTGACCAATGCTTGCGCGGGGTGGGGATCGAAGTGGAGTACGAGGACGGCCAGCACCTGAAGGGCCGGACCGTGGACATGACCGTAGGCCAGCTGAAGGCCGCCTGGAGCAACGAGCGCCTGCAGCGAGTGGAGATTCTGGACGCCGCCAACCTGCTGCAGCAGGCGGACCAGCAGTTGCAAGAGATGGAGGGGCAACTGCGCGAGCGCGATGAACGGGTGGCCAAGTACCACCGCGAGGACAGCGGGCTGCGCTTCACCATCACCTGCCTGGTGGCGTTTGCGGTGTTTCAGGCGGGGTTGTTGATCTGGATAGCAACCCGCTGACACCGCGCCAGCGGGTGGATATTAGGGCCGCTTTGCGGCCCATCGCGACACAAGGCCGCTCCCACAAGGTATCGCGATCAATCTGTGGGAGCGGCCTTGTGTCGCGATGGGCTGCAAAGCAGCCCCAAATAGCCTAAACGCGGGCTTTGAACAACTCCTGATGCTGGCGGCACTGCTCGGCGGTGAGCATGAACACCCCATGCCCGCCACGCTCGAACTCCAGCCAGGCAAAGTCCACTTCTGGGTACAACGCCTCGACATGCACCTGGCTGTTGCCCACTTCAACAATCAGCAGGCCCTTGTCGGTCAGGTGGTCTGCCGCTTCGGCCAGCATGCGCCGTACCAGGTCCAGGCCGTCGTTGCCGCAGGCCAGGCCCAGTTCGGGCTCGTGGTGATACTCGGCCGGCATGTCGTCGAAGTCTTCGGCATCGACGTACGGCGGGTTGGACAGGATCAGGTCGAAACGCTGCCCCGGCAAGCCGCCAAAACCATCGCCCTGCACGGTATACACGCGGCCGTCCAGGCCATGGCGCTCGATATTCTGGTTGGCCACTTCAAGGGCCTCGAACGACAGGTCGGCCAGCACCACCTCTGCCTCGGGGAACACGTCGGCGGCGACGATACCAATACAGCCCGACCCCGTGCACAGGTCAAGAATGCGTGCCGGCTCGCTCGCCAGCCACGGTTCGAAGCGTTTTTCGATCAGCTCGCCAATGGGCGAGCGCGGCACCAGCACGCGCTCGTCAACGATGAACGCCATGCCGCAGAACCACGCTTCGCCCAACAGGTAGGCAGCCGGCACCCGCTCTTCGATCCGGCGTTTGAGCAAATGCTGCAGGCGTACCCGCTCGTCGTCCTCGAGCATGCAGTCCAGGTAGCTGTCGGCCACCTCCCATGGCAGGTGCACAGCACCCAGCACCAGCATGCGGGCCTCGTCCCAAGCGTTGTCGGCACCGTGGCCGAAGAACAGGTCGTGCTCGTGGAAGCGGCTGACCGCCCAGCGGATGTAGTCGCGCAGCGTGCGCAGACGGGATGTGATCACGGGGTACTCCTATTTCAGACCGGCCAAAAGTCTAACAGCCCCACCCGCACATTTGTTCGTTTGCCGTGACCAGTGGCTAGCCAGAGGCCAGTAACCACGCCGCTTGCGTTGTCAACCATTCCCATTGGCGTCAAGGCAGGGGACAATAGGTATACAAAAGCCCTTCCAAGGAGCCCTTGATGTCCGTTCCAACCACGATGTTCCGCCTCACTGGCCGCGACTACCCGCCGGCCAAGCTGAGCCACGCCAGCCTGATCATCATCGATGCACAAAAGGAGTACCTCAGTGGACCCCTGCAGCTGTCGGGCATGGACGAGGCCGTGGCCAACATCGCCAGGTTGCTCGACGCCGCCCGTAAAAGCGGCCGTCCGATCATCCATGTTCGCCACCTGGGCACTGTCGGTGGCCGCTTCGACCCACAGGGGCCTGCCGGCCAGTTCATTCCGGGGCTGGAGCCGCTCGAAGGCGAAATCGTCATCGAAAAACGCATGCCCAACGCATTCAAGAACACCCAACTGCACGAAACGCTGCAGGCGCTGGGCCACCTGGACCTGATCGTCTGTGGTTTCATGAGCCATTCCAGCGTCAGCACCACCGTGCGCCGCGCCAAGGACTATGGTTACCGGTGCACCCTGGTGGAAGACGCCTCGGCAACCCGTGACCTGGCCTTCAAGGATGGCGTCATCCCGGCCGCGCAGATTCACCAGTGCGAAATGGCCGTGATGGCTGACAACTTCGCTTGCGTGGCCCCCACCGCCAGCCTGATCTGAGCGGCTAGGCACTACCGCCCGGCAGCCGGGCGGAACCCGATGGGCGGCGGCAGGTCGAATTCCGGATATCCACAGAGGAGAGCGGAATGAAGCTTAAAGGCAGTTTCGACGCCAAGCGCCTGCGCCCGCGCCAGCCGCGCAATTGGGGCGCCCGCCTGGCGGCCGGCCTGTCGGCGCTGCTGGCGACCCTGGGCGTGCTGCTGGCCATGGCCGGCGTCGCCGGTTTGCTGGGCAACTACCCTGCCCTGCAAGAACTCAACACCAACAAGCCGCTGTCCAGCATCCTTACCGTGGCTGGCTTGTTGCTGCTGTGGCTGGGGGTGCGCTTCTGGCGGCGCAGCCGTATTCGCTTGCGTCGCGGGCGGGAATTGAACCTGTCGCCGCACCTGATGAAAAAGCACGACTGAATCCTGCACTGGCCCTATCGCCGGCAAGCCAGCTCTCACAGGATTACCACAGGCCTGAGTGTTCTCCAGTACCTGTGGGCGCTGGCTTGCCGGCGATAGGGCCCGCACAGGCTGCACACGGCCCCACAGTCGCGTAAACTACGCCGCCCACGTGGAGGCATCATGCAAGACGACGATTTTTCCCTGTTCAAGGCCGAAGTGCGTGGCGTGAAGCCAATCCGCCACGACCGCGCCGAAGTCGGCAAGCCCAAGGCCGACCGCCAGAAGCTGGCCGGTCTGCGCCAGGCAGCGACCGTGCGCAGTGACAAGGCCTTGGTAATCGACGGTATGTCCGACCTGTTCGTCATCGACGTTGGCGCCGAAGACGAGCTTATGTGGCGCCGCGACGGCGTTCAGGAAGGCCAGTTGCGCAAGCTGAAGCTGGGCCAGATCCCGTTCGAGGGCAGCCTCGACCTGCACGGCATGACCGTGGAAAAGGCCCGCGAAACCCTGTGGGACTTCATCGCCGAAGCCACCAGACTGGAAGTGCGCTGCGTAAGGGTTACCCACGGCAAGGCGGCACGTCTGGACGGCAAGCGCCCGATGATCAAAAGCCACGTCAACACCTGGCTGCGCCAGCACCCGCAAGTGCTCGGTTTTGCCTCGTGCAGCGCCCGCCACGGCGGCACCGGCGCGGTGTATGTCATGCTCAAGCGAACCATGCTCGAAGGCCGCGACGAGTAACGCCGCGCTTGCAGCGCCGCCCTCACCGCCGTAACCTTCGTTTTTGCGATTTTTTCCCACAGGTAGATCCATGTCCCTGGAACAGAACTACACCGAGATCCTCAGCCAGATTGGCGAGGACGTCTCCCGTGAGGGCCTGCTCGACACGCCCAAGCGGGCTGCAAAGGCGATGAAGTACCTTTGCCGCGGTTATGAGCAAACACTGGAAGAAGTCACCAACAACGCGCTGTTCAGCTCTGACAACAGCGAAATGGTGCTGGTCCGGGACATCGAGCTGTATTCGATGTGCGAACACCACATGCTGCCGTTCATCGGCAAGGCACACGTGGCCTACCTGCCCAAGGGCAAGGTACTGGGCCTGTCGAAAGTAGCGCGCATCGTCGACATGTATGCCCGCCGCCTGCAGATCCAGGAAAACCTCAGCCGCCAGATCGCCGAAGCCGTGCAGCAGGTCACCGGTGCCGCCGGTGTGGCCGTGGTGGTCGAGGCCAAGCACATGTGCATGATGATGCGCGGTGTCGAAAAGCAGAACTCGACCATGATCACCTCGGTGATGCTGGGTGAGTTCCGCGACAACGCCGCCACCCGCAGCGAGTTCCTCAGCCTGATCAAGTGATTGGCTGCTGACCCCAAGCCGACCCAGCCGGGTCGGCTTTTGCATTTCAGGAGTTGCCCATGATCGTCAAAGCCCTGCGGGTTGGCCTCGGCCAGCTCATCGTGTTCGGTGACTGGATCAGCCGCCCAGCCAAGCGCAAGCGCGACGCCGCTGCCCAGGCCCGCGTCGAGCAAGCGGCCAAGGGCCTGGCGCTGTACCAGTTCCATGCCTGCCCGTTCTGCGTAAAGACCCGCCGCACCCTGCACCGGCTGAATGTGCCGGTGGCGCTGCGCGATGCAAAGAATGACCCGGTGCACCGCCAGGCCCTGCAGGAAGGTGGCGGCCGGGTGAAGGTGCCGTGCCTGCGCATTGAAGAAGCCGGCAAGGTGACCTGGATGTATGAGTCCAAGGCCATCGTTGCCTACCTGGATGAGCGTTTTGCCTCGGCCTGATAGCGTCTAGTCATCCCGTATCGGCCCTATCGCCGGCAAGCCAGCTCCCACAGGTTAATCACAGGGCTGAATATTGTGGGGTCCCTGTGGGAGCTGGCTTGCCGGCGATAGGGCCAGCACAGGCTGACAATCAACCCACCATCGGCACATGCCGCGGGTGGCTGCTGACCCGCTCCAGCCAGGCGTGTACCGCCGGGTAATCGGCCAGGTCGAACCCGCCCTGCTGCGCCACATGGGTGTAGGCGTACAGCGCCACATCGGCAATGGAGTACTGCTCACCCACCAGGTAAGGCGTCATCTGCAGCTGTCGCTCCATCACCCTCAGTGCCTTGTAGCCGCCCTTGTGCAGCTTGCGGTACTCATCCACCCGTTCATCCGGCAGCCCCAGGTAGAACTGGATGAAGCGCGCCACGGCAATGTACGGCTCATGGCTGTACTGCTCGAAGAACTGCCACTGCAACACCTGCGTGCGCAGGCGCGGTTCGCTGGGCAGGAACTCGCTGCCATCGGCCAGGAAGTTGAGAATGGCATTGGATTCCCACAGGTAGCTGCCGTCTTCCAGCTCCAGCACGGGCACCTTGCCGTTGGGGTTCATCGCCAGAAACTCAGGCGTTTCGGTCTCGCCCTTGAGGATGTCCACCGGGTGCCATTCATACGGCCGGCCCAGCAGGCTCAACATCAGCTTGACCTTGTAGCAGTTGCCCGACTGGTAGTCGCCATAGACCTTGTACATCGCCCCTCCCCCTCCAAGCAGTTTTGCAATTGCGCCCAATAGTTGGCGACTGTACGGCTAAAAGCAATGGCCGCTGTATGGCAAGGATCAATCTTGCTCGCTGTAGTCTGAAAAAACTGCTTACACCTTTACAAGGACTTTGTTCATGACCGATGCCACTTCCGCACGCCTGCGGCCCCTGGCAGACACTTCCCCGTCGGCGGTGGTCGCCGGCTTCATCGCCATGCTCACCGGCTATACCAGTTCGCTGGTATTGATGTTCCAGGCCGGCCAGGCAGCCGGACTGACCACCGCGCAGATCTCCTCTTGGATCTGGGCGCTGTCGATCGGCATGGCGGTCTGCAGCATCGGCCTGTCGCTGCGCTACCGCACCCCGATCACCATTGCCTGGTCTACCCCCGGTGCCGCCTTGCTGATCACCAGCCTGGGCGGTGTGAGCTATGGCGAGGCCATTGGTGCCTACATCACCTGTGCCGTGCTGGTACTCCTCTGCGGCCTCACCGGCAGCTTCGAGCGCCTGGTCAAACGGATTCCGGCTTCGCTGGCCTCGGCGTTGCTGGCGGGTATCCTGTTCAAGATCGGTAGCGAAATTTTTGTTGCGGCGCAGCATCGCACATTGCTGGTGCTGGGCATGTTCTTCAGCTACCTGCTGGTCAAGCGCCTGTCGCCGCGTTACTGCGTGCTGGCGGCGTTGCTGGTGGGCACGGCATTGTCCGGCGCCCTGGGCCTGCTGGACTTCAGCGGCTTCCACCTGGAGGTGGCCAAGCCGGTGTGGACCACACCAAGCTTCTCGCTGGCGGCGACCATCAGCATTGGCATTCCGCTGTTCGTGGTGGCCATGACCTCGCAGAACATGCCCGGCGTCGCCGTGCTGCGTGCCGACGGCTATCAGGTACCGGCCTCGCCGCTGATTTCAGCCACCGGCTTTGCCTCACTGTTGCTGGCGCCATTCGGTTCGCACGGGGTCAACCTGGCGGCGATCAGCGCGGCGATCTGCACCGGGCCACACGCCCATGAAGACCCAGGCAAACGCTACACCGCAGCGGTATGGTGCGGGATTTTCTACGGCATCGCCGGGGTGTTCGGGGCGACCTTGGCGGCGTTGTTTGCAGCGTTGCCGAAAGAGCTGGTGCTGTCGATTGCCGCACTGGCGCTGTTCGGCTCGATCATGAACGGGCTGACCGTGGCCATGAGCGAGGCGCGCGAGCGGGAGGCGGCAGTGATTACCTTCATGGTCACGGCTTCAGGACTTACGTTGTTCTCGATTGGCTCGGCGTTCTGGGGGATTGTGGCGGGGGTGCTGGCCTTGATGATCCTCAACCCGCGCAAGGCCTGACTGCAACGCGGTAAATGTGGGAGCGGCCCTTTCGCGACACAAGGCCGCTCCCACAAAGACCGTATTCACAAAGCCTGCTGAATCACAACCTGAAATGCCCCACCATCCCCTTCAAATCAATGCCTAACTGCGCCAGTTCCACACTCGACCGGGCATTGTCCTGCATTGCCAGCGCCGCCTGATCCGCACTGCCGCGAATCTGCGTGACACTGCGGCTGATCTCTTCCGCCACCGAGCTCTGCTGCTCGGCCGCCGCAGCAATCTGCTGGTTCATCTGCTGGATCAACGAAACCGCAGCAGCAATGCTGCCCAACGCGCTCTCGGTGTGCAGCGCATCGGCCACCGCCAACCGCACCAGCTCGGTGCTGCCACGGATCTGCGCCACCGACTGCTGGGCATTGCCGCGCAGGCTGGCAACCAGTGCCTCGATCTGCTCGGTAGACTGCCGGGTACGCCGCGCCAACGCACGCACCTCATCGGCCACCACGGCAAAACCACGCCCCTGCTCGCCAGCGCGGGCGGCCTCGATGGCGGCATTCAGCGCCAGCAGGTTGGTCTGCTCGGCCACGCTTTTGATCACTTCGAGCACGTCGCCGATGGTGTGGATTTCGGCACTGAGGCTGTCGATGCCGGCGCTGGCCGTTTCCGCTGCCGACGCCAACTGCTCGATGCGCTGCATGCTCTGACGCACCACCTGCTGCCCCGAGCCGACCTTGTCGTCCGCCGCCTGGGCGGCCTGCGCCGCTTGCTCGGCATTGCGCGCCACATCGTGCACAGTGGCCGTCATCTGCTGCATGGCGGTGGCCACCTGCTCGGTTTCCTCCTTCTGGCTGCCCACCTCACGGTTGGTCTGCTCGGTCACGGCCGACAACGCCTGGGCGCTGCCAGCCAGTTGTTCGATACCTTGCTGCAACCCACTGACAATGCCCGACAGGCCCGCCGCCATCTGCTGCATGGCCTGCATCAACTGCCCCACCTCGTCGCGCCGCGGTGGCTGGGCGTCAAAGCCAAGCTCGCCAGCCGCAATGCGCTGGGCGCGGCCGATGACATGCTTGAGCGGGCCGACGACCGCGCGAGTGATCAGCCAGGCAGCCAGTACACCCACCAGCAGCGCCAAGGCAGTGGCCAAGGCAATGGCCACAGCATTGCGTTGCAGCTCGGCCTGCAGGGCCTGCTGCTGGGTCAGGTAGGCCTGGTCGACCCTCCCGGTGACCTGCTCGGCACTGGCCTGCAACTGGGCTTTGAGCCCCTGCTCACGGGCCAGCTGGTCGGTATATTCATTGAGTTTTTCCGAGAAGCTGCCAATGTGCCCCGCCACTTCGCCCAGCACGCTCTGGTAGCCGGCATCACTGACCGTGCCCTGCAACTGACCAACCAGGCTGGCAGCCTCCACTGTCTGGGCAATGCGCGCCTGGCTCACGCCCTCTTCGCCCTTGCGGCTTTTTTCCAGGCGTACGCGCGCTTCGTCCATGGCCTGCAACATCAGCCGCGATACCTGTGCCACCTGCGCAGCCTGCTCAAGAAACTCGCCCCCCTGCTGGCCCTGGGACTGCTTGAGGGTATAGACGCCGTCATCGGCCAGGCCGGCCTGCAGCACATCAAGGTTATTGGCAACGCTGGACACCGACCAGCTGGCCATGTCCAGCGCCAGCTCCTTGGCCTGCACCGCGGCTACGAAAGCCTCGAACGCCTGGCCGTAGGCCGCCAGGTCAGTTTCTGCGGCCACCAACGCCGGCAGGCCACGGGCGCGCTCGGCCAAGCCCTGCAGGCCACTGCGCAAGGCCTCGGCCTGCTGAATATCGGAGCGCAGGGCAAATGCCTGCTCATGCTGACGCAAGCGCAGCAGGTCGGTATTGAACTGTGCCAGTTGGCGCAAACTGTCGAAGCGCTGGCCAACGCTGGCCAGCGCGGCGATGCCGATGGCCGCCACCGCCAGGGTCAGCACCAGCACCAAGGCAAAGCCCAGGCCGAGTTTGCGGGCCATGCCCAGGTTGGCCAGCACACCGTGCTTGCTCGCGCCCATCGCCGATTCCCCTTCTGCGTGCGAGGTGATCCCGAAGGCCAAGGGTGGCAACGTTGCCCGCCGATGAACAAGGGCCTGGCGTCAGAATAGTGTCAAATAGCTATGAGCGTGTCGTTTTCAGCTTGGCAGAGGTCGCCCTGCATACCGGTTAGGGGCCTCGACCCGCGAATACTGCCCAGAGGCGACATGGGTGCGCACCTGGCTCAGATCGCCGTAGCCCCGCCATCCACCGTCAGGCAATGCCCGGTGGTAAACGCTGCGCCGTCGCTGCACAGGTACAGCACGGCGCTGGCAATTTCCTCGACCTTGCCAATGCGACCTACCGGGTGCATGGCGGCGGCGAACTCGGCTTTGCGTGGGTCTGCCTCGTAGGCGCGGCGGAACATGTCGGTATCGATTACCGCCGGGCACACGGCATTCACACGGATGCCCTTCTTGGCGTATTCGATGGCCGCCGACTTGGTCAGGCCTATCACTGCGTGCTTGGAGGCGCTGTAAATACTCATCTTTGGCGCCGCACCCAGCCCCGCCACCGACGCGGTATTGACGATCGCCCCACCGCCTTGGGCCAGCAGCAAGGGCAGCTGGTACTTCATGCACAGCCACACGCCCTTCACGTTAACGCCCATGATGGCATCGAACTCCGCCTCACTGCCTTCGGCCAGGCGGTGTTGCTCAATCTCGATGCCGGCGTTGTTGTAGGCATAGTCCAGCCGGCCGAATGCAGCGATCAGGCGCTCGTGCAACTGGCGCACCTCGGCGTCGCGGGTAACGTCACAGGCGATGAACAAGGCCTCGCCACCTGCGGCCTGAATCTGCGCCACCGTCGCCTCGCCACCCAGCGGGTCGAGGTCGGCCACCACCACCTTCAGGCCCTCATGGGCGAACGCCAGGGCCGTCGCCCGGCCTATGCCGGCAGCGCCGCCGGTGACCAGCGCTACCTGGCCGGAAAAGGTCATGCTCATTGCGTGCTCCTCAGGGGATGGTGGGTTTCAGAGCATAGTCAGACACCGCCAGGCCGGGCAGCATCATCACACCAACGGTTGAGCTACCATGCTTGTCAGTGATGTTAGGGACCTGCCTACATCAACAAGGTAGATTGAACACCTATCATCTTCCATTGCCCACAAGGACCCCGCCATGACCCAGACCAACCGCCGCTTCCTGCTTGCCAAACGCCCGGTCGGCGCAGTGCGCCGTGACGACTTCACCTTCGAAAGCGTACCCGCCGAACAACCTGGCGAAGGCCAGGTGCTCGTGCGCAACCTGTACCTGTCGCTGGACCCCGCCATGCGCGGCTGGATGAACGAAGGCAAGTCCTACATCCCCCCCGTGGCCCTGGGTCAGGTCATGCGTGCGCTGGGCGTGGGCGAAGTGGTTGCGTCCAACCACCCGGCGTTCAAGCCGGGCGACCACGTCAGTGGCGCCCTTGGCGTGCAAGACTACTTCACCGGCGAGCCCCAGGGCCTGCACAAGATCGACCCCAACCTGGCGCCCCTGCCCCGCTACCTGTCGGCACTGGGCATGACCGGCATGACCGCCTACTTCGCCCTGCTGGAAGTTGGCCAACCCAAGGCCGGCGAAACCGTGGTCATCTCCGGCGCTGCCGGTGCGGTGGGCAGCATTGTCGGGCAAATTGCCAAGGTCAAAGGCTGCCGCGTGGTCGGCATTGCCGGCGGGGCCGAGAAGTGCCAGTACCTGAAAGATGAACTGGGCTTTGATGGGGTCATCGACTACAAGGCCGAAGACGTGCTGGCCGGCTTGAAGCGCGAATGCCCCAAAGGTGTGGACGTTTACTTTGACAACGTGGGCGGCGACATCCTCGATGCCGTGCTGACGCGCATCAACTTCAAGGCCCGCATCGTGATTTGCGGTGCGATCAGCCAGTACAACAACAAGGAAGCGGTAAAAGGCCCGGCCAACTACCTGTCGCTGCTGGTGAACCGTGCACGCATGGAAGGGTTTGTGGTGATGGACCATGCCAAGGACTACGGCAAGGCCGCGCTGGAGATGGCCGGCTGGCTGGCCAGTGGGCAGGTGAAGAGCAAGGAGGATGTGGTGGAGGGGCTGGAGACGTTCCCCGAGACGTTGCTGAAGCTGTTCAGTGGGGAGAATTTTGGCAAGTTGGTGCTGAAGGTGTGACGTTGTGAGTTGCGTTTGGGGCTGAAAGCGCATGCCTTGAGGGGTTTAGCGCCTGTGAGATCGAGCGCCGCGCGGGCGGCGCTCGATCTCACAGGCAAAGAAAATGCCCTGCCGGACCTTCCAGCCATCACACCTCACCCAGCCCGAAAAAAAAGCCAGCACACGCGTGCTGGCCTTTTTCATTACCGGGGGCTATTTACCCACGAATCTGCGCCACCACCGCAGCCAGCGCCTGGGCCGGGTCTGTGGCCTGGCTGATCGGTCGGCCGATCACCAGGTAATCCGAACCCGCATCCAGTGCCTGGCGCGGGGTGAGGATACGACGCTGGTCGTCCTGTGCACTGCCCGCCGGGCGAATGCCCGGGGTTACCAGCTGCAGCGACGGGTGCGCCGCCTTCAACGCCGGGGCCTCCAGCGCCGAACACACCAAACCGTCCATGCCCGCCTTTTGCGCCAGCGCCGCCAGGCGCAATACCTGCTCTTGCGGGTCGACATCCAGGCCAATCCCGGCCAGGTCTTCACGCTCCATGCTGGTCAGCACGGTCACGCCAATCAGCAACGGCTGCTGACCGTTGCGCTTGTCCAGCTCTTCACGGCAGGCGGCCATCATGCGCAGGCCACCGGAGCAATGCACGTTCACCATCCACACACCCATCTCGGCAGCAGCTTTTACAGCCATTGCCGTAGTGTTGGGGATGTCGTGGAACTTGAGGTCCAGGAACACTTCGAAGCCCTTGTCGCACAGGGTTTCGACAATGCCCGAAGCGCTGCTGGTGAACAGCTCCTTGCCAACCTTCACCCGGCACAGCGCGGGGTCAAGCTGGTCAGCCAGCTTCAGGGCGGCCTCACGGGTAGGGTAATCCAGGGCGACGATCAGGGGCGTCTGGCAGGCGGACATGGGCAGGGTCTCTTGGCAAGTCGAAAACGGCGCGCATTGTAAACGAAGTGACGCAGGCTTTGGGGCCCATGGGTCACGGAATTGGCCCAGCGGCGGCTGGCTTCTATAATTGAACCAACGGAACGGGTTAATGCTCAAATTTCGTACAAGCACTGCACACCCCCCCGCTTAAGGAGTATGACAATGCCCTGGTATGCCTGGCTGATCCTCATCATAGCCCTCGGCTCCATCGTCGGCGGGCTGATGATGCTGCGCGATACGGCAAAAAAACTGCCACTCACTGACGAGCAACTGCGCAAGGTGCATGAGCGCAATGCCGAAGCGGACGCAAAGGACAACCAAGACCGCTGATGCACCAGGCGCTTGATTGAGGGCCAGGGCGACAAGCCCCAGCCCCCTCTCCCCTTACTCCACCATCACTTTGTCCCGGTTACGCTCCAGCAACGCGTTTCCGATCCCCTTGATCTCCAGCAATTCATCCACCGAAGCGAACGGCCCATTAGCCTCACGGTAGGCGACGATGGCCTCGGCCTTGGCTTTCCCTATCCCGTTCAACTCCTTCTGCAACGTCAGCGCATCAGCCTTGTTCAGGTCAAGCCGTGGCGCCTGCTGGGTCGGCATTTGGGCCACCACCGGTACCGGCTCGGGCACCGCCGTGGCGCTGGCAGGCGCCGCGCTAAGGGAGAAAGACAGGCTGGCGAACAGCGGCAGCAGCAGGTACGACAGAACGTTGTTGCGCATTGAAGAACACTCCTTGGGTTGGTCATTTTCCAGCAGCCGTTTTCCTTCGGCTGCGCAACAAACCCTAGTGCCTGCCCCCGCAGCAAAACAGCCCCCAACAGTGGCGAATGGTTACAGAAACTGTCTGCAATGGGCTCAACGTCATCTACCCAAAAAAGCCGTCAGCACGCCCACACCAGCCTCGCCCCATTTTTTATAGGCGTTTCGCTAAATTTACAGCCAGATTCTCGTTGGTCAGATACGGGCTGCCGACCTGCACCTGGCCATTCTCCTACAGCACCCGCCGCTCGTGGCCCGCCTCTCAGGCAACCTGTCGCCGGCCCGCAAATCTCCTCGGCATGGCTGGCACCCTGCCGGCCTGCTGCTAGATTTGTTCAACACGGAAAACCGGTTTGCTTAAAGGACCCAAGCAAGAGGACCACCGCTGTGCCTCTCAAGACCCTCATCGTGTTCGGTACCCGCCCAGAAGCCATCAAGATGGCCCCCTTGGCCCTTCAGCTTGCTAACGACCCCCGCTTCGAGTCACGCGTGTGCGTTACCGGCCAGCATCGGCAAATGCTCGACCAGGTGCTGAAACTGTTCGAGATCAGCCCCGAGTACGACTTGAACATCATGCAACCCGGCCAGGACCTGACTGGCGTAACCACCGCGATTTTGCATGGCATCAAACCCATACTGGCTGAATTCAAGCCCGACATGGTGCTGGTGCACGGCGACACGGCCACCACCTTTGCCACCAGCCTGGCGGCGTACTACCAACAAATCCCGATCGCCCACGTTGAGGCCGGCCTGCGCACCCATAACCTGTATTCGCCCTGGCCCGAGGAGGGCAACCGGCGCCTGACCGGTGCGCTAGCCGCACTGCACTTCGCCCCTACCGCCATCTCGCACGATAATTTGCTGCGCGAAGGCATCGACCACGCCAGTGTTTTCATCACCGGCAATACAGTGATCGATGCCTTGCTGCAAGTGGTGCGCAAACTTGAGGTGCCAACACTGAGGGCTCAATTCGAGCACATGTTCCAATACCTTGCGGCTGATCGGCAGATGGTATTGATTACAGGCCACCGGCGAGAGAACTTTGGTGATGGCTTTGACCGCATTTGCCAGGCCCTGGTGCAAACCGCGCGGCAGTTCCCTGAGGTAGACATGGTGTACCCGGTGCACCTTAACCCTAACGTACGTGAGCCGGTAACGCGGTTGCTGGCGGACGTGAGCAACATCCACCTGATCGAGCCGCTGGACTACTTGCCGTTCGTTTATCTGATGACCCGTGCATACGTGATACTCACCGACTCCGGCGGTATTCAGGAGGAAGCACCAGCGCTGGGCAAACCCGTGCTGGTGATGCGCGATACCACAGAGCGGCCGGAGGCGGTAGCGGCGGGGACCGTGAAACTGGTCGGCACGCAGGTTGACGTCATAGTCGGGGAGCTGGCCAGGTTGCTGACGGATGAGCGCGCCTACCGTCAAATGAGCGTGGCGCAGAACCCCTATGGCGATGGCAAGGCATGTGACCGCATAGTTCAAGCGCTAGCCAGTTTTTGTATGAGCTTGAAAAGCGCATAGCCAGCCGTTCCAGGCAGCGAAGGGGGCTATTGCGTAGCCCCCTGCCGAGCAAGTTGGCTGACGGATCAACCGCGATGCCTACCCCGGAAGTAATCGATCAGCCCCTGGGTGGAGCCGTCTTCGGCGCTGTCTTCCAGGGTGCCAACCAGGCGTTGGTACACACCCTTGCCCAGCTCTTTGCCCAGCTCCACGCCCCACTGGTCAAAGGCGTTGATGCCCCAGATGACGCTCTGCACGAACACTTTGTGCTCGTACATCGCCACCAGCGCGCCCAAGCGGCGAGGGCTGATGCGCTCCACTACCAGGGTGTTGCTAGGGCGGTTGCCCGGGATCACCTTGTGCGGGGCCAGCT
>NZ_JAJSRO010000032.1:0-56304 GCF_021283425.1 Pseudomonas sp. NMI542_15
GACGATGGGAATCGAACCCACGACAACTGGAATCACAATCCAGCGCTCTACCAACTGAGCTACGCCCACCATATTGCATTACAACTTTACTTGCTTGCCCAAGCTGCCTAATGGCGCACCCGGCAGGACTCGAACCTGCGACCATCCGCTTAGAAGGCGGATGCTCTATCCAGCTGAGCTACGGGCGCTTAAGCTTGAAGCCTAACCGAACAAGTCATTAACAGGTAACTGCTAAACCACTCATTCTGCCCGACTTAGCCAACCAGTGCTAGGCTGTGCCCGACAAGTGCGGCGAATCTTATAGGCGACCCCGAAAGTCGTCAACACCTTTTTCAAAAAAATTTAAATTATTTAAGGGGTTAGGGGATTTGCCCGACCACCCGCCTTTGCCCTTGGCGCGTGTCGTGCGAGAATACGCGTTCTTTATTGTTTCCTTCTCGATGGTTAATCACGCGTCTATGACTGCACACCTAATCGATGGCAAGGCGATCGCCGCCAGCCTGCGCAAGCAGATCGCTCAACGTGTCGTGGAGCGTCGCCAGCAAGGCCTGCGTACGCCGGGCCTGGCAGTGATCCTGGTCGGCACCGACCCCGCCTCGCAAGTCTATGTCTCGCACAAGCGCAAGGACTGCGAAGAGGTCGGTTTCATTTCGCAGGCATTCGACCTGCCCAGCGACACTTCGCAGCAGGCCCTGACCGAGCTGATCGATCGCCTCAACGACGACCCGGCCGTAGATGGCATCCTGCTGCAACTGCCGCTGCCGGAGCACCTGGACGCCTCGCTGCTGCTCGAGCGCATTCGCCCGGACAAGGACGTGGACGGCTTCCACCCGTACAACGTAGGCCGCCTGGCCCAACGCATCCCGCTGCTGCGCCCATGCACACCGAAAGGCATCATGACCCTGCTGGAAAGCACTGGTCAGGACCTGTACGGCATGGATGCGGTCATCGTCGGCGCCTCCAACATCGTGGGTCGCCCGATGGCCATGGAGCTGCTGCTGGCCGGCTGCACCGTGACCGTCTGCCACCGCTTCACCAAGGACCTGGCTGGCCATGTCGGGCGTGCCGACCTGGTGGTTGTGGCTGCCGGCAAGCCGGGCCTGGTCAAGGGGGAGTGGGTCAAGGAAGGCGCCATCGTCATTGACGTGGGCATCAACCGCCAGGAAGACGGCAAGCTGGTGGGCGACGTGGTCTACGAGACCGCCCTGCCGCGCGCTGGCTGGATCACCCCGGTGCCGGGTGGCGTCGGGCCGATGACCCGGGCCTGCCTGCTGGAAAACACGCTGTATGCGGCGGAAGAGCTGCATAAGTAACAGTACGTGATGTGAAAACGGCACCTCTGGCAGGTGCCGTTTTTTTTGCCCATAAGCAATGCGCTGGCAGCACGCTGGCAGGCCTGAGTCTTTACCACCCTCCGCGGGTGGCCGCTCAGGGCTGGCGCCACTGCACCGGCTGCCGGTAGGCCTGCGCCCAGGCTTGCACTTCGCCGGCCGGCATCGGCCTGGCAATGCAATAACCTTGCGCCAGCTCGCAGCCCAGGCCCATCAGCACCCTGCCGTGCTCCACACTCTCCAGCCCTTCGGCTACCACCTCGCGACCGAAGGCTCGCGCCAGGCCGATGACGGCGGCGGTCAGCGCAAGGTCGTCCTGGTCGTGCAGGATGTCGCGCACGAACGACTGATCGATCTTGATCGTCTGGGTGGGCAAGCGTTTCAGGTAACTCAACGACGAATAGCCGGTGCCGAAATCGTCCAGCGAAAAGCGCACGCCCAGTGCACGACAGGCATCCAGGCAGCGGCTGACGTGCTGCAGGTTGTCGATGGCCACTGACTCGACGATTTCCAGGTCAAGCCGGGACGGGTTCACCTCCGGGTACTCTGCCAACAGCTGCTGCAGCCGCTCGGTAAAGTCACTGCGCTGTAAATGCCGCGCCGCAATATTCACACTCAATGACCAAGGCTGCCCCTGCCGCCCCCAGGCCTGCAACTGACTCAGCGCCTGGCCGATCACCCACTCGCCGATTTCAACGATCAGGTCGGTCTGCTCAACCCAAGGCAAAAAGTCGCCGGGCGGCACCACGCCCCGGCCAGGCCGCTGCCAGCGCAGCAAGCCCTCGAAGCCCAGCACCTGACCACTGCGCAGGTTCACCTTGGGCTGGTAATACAGGCACAGCTCGCGGTCGGTCAGTGCCCGTCGCACCCGCGCCACCGTCTGGTGGGTAGCCTTGAGCTCCTGCTCCTGCGATACGTCGAACAGGTGATAGCGGTTGCGCCCGCGCTGCTTGGCCAGATACATGGCCTGGTCGGCGTGGCGTACCAGCGTATCGGCATCTTCGTCATCCTGCGGGTACAGGGTCACGCCAATACTGGCGCTGAGCGACAGCGTGTGTTCACGTACCACACAGGGCGCCGCCAATGCCCGCAACACCCGCCTCAGGGCTGCATGCAGCTGGCGCTCATCATCAACATGGCGCAGGATCAGCACAAACTCGTCACCCGACAACCGGGCCACGGCATCACCCCCTCGCAGGATACCCTTCAAGCGCTGCGCCACTTCCACCAGCAGCAGGTCGCCCACGGCATGCCCGTAACCGTCGTTGACCGCCTTGAAGCCATCCAGGTCGAGCATGCACACCGCCAGCGAGATGTCTTCGCGGCGTGAGTAGGCCAAGGCCTGGTTCAGCAGGTCGGAGAGGTAGGCACGGTTGGGCAGGCCCGTCAGCACATCGTGACCCACCCGCCACTGCAAGGTATGCAGCAACTGGCGCTTCTCGGTGACGTCAAAGCGGATCGACACATACTTGCGCACCTGGCCAGTCAGCGGATCGACCAGTGGCACCATGGTGCTGTCGACCCAATACAGCGAACCGTCTCTGGACCGGTTGCAGATCTCCCCCTTCCACACCCGCCCGGCGGCGAGGGCGCGCCACATGCCGACAAAGAATGCCGGCTCGTGCAGGCCGGAGTTGAGGATGCGGTGGTTGGCGCCCAGCAGCTCCTCACGGCTGTAGCCCGAGATGCTGCAGAACTGCTGGTTGACGTAGGTGATGTTCCCACGCAGGTCGGTTTCGGAAAAGATCGCGGCCGCATCTACGGCCGCGCGATAGTTATCATCCATAAAGCATCCTGCCTTAGCGGTTGAAGCGCTCCACCAGGGCGCGCAATCCGGCGCACACCTGTTCCAGTTCGGCGCCGCGCGAGGCGGCGGCGTTGGCGCTGTGAGCGCTATGCTGGGCAATTCCGGCTACGCCGTTGATCTGCCGCGAAACGTCTTCTGCCACCGCCGACTGCTGCTGCGAGGCGGTCGCCATCTGCTGGCTCATGTCACTGATACGCTGCACCGCGTCACGAATGCCATGCAATGCCTGCCGGGCTTCCTGGACCTGAGCAACACCTTGCTCGGCGCCAATGATGCCTTGGCTGGCAATGGCCACGGCCTCCTCGGCGCCAGTGCGCAAGGTGTCGATGATGGCCTGGATGTGCAGTGTTGACTGGCGGGTCTTGTCAGCCAGTGCACGTACCTCGTCGGCAACCACGGCGAAACCACGGCCTTGTTCGCCCGCACGCGCAGCTTCAATGGCTGCGTTGAGGGCCAGCAGGTTGGTCTGTTCGGCAATACCGCGGATCATCCCGGCAGCTTCGGCGATGGCACCGGTCTGACCGGCCAGGTGGCTGACCGCCTGGTTGATCTGGGTTACGGTGCTGGCCAAGGTGCGAATCGCCGCGCCACTGGCATCGGCCACCTGGCTACCCTGTTCGGCCAACTGGTGCGCAGTGCGGGCTTCGGCAGCAGTCAAGTGCACGTGGTTGGCCACTTCACCGATGGAGGCCGCCATCTGGTTCATCGCTGTGGCACTCAGATCGGTTTCTGCGCGCTGCTCCAGCGACGCCGCCTCAGTGCTGCGTGACAACTGCCCGGCATCGTGGGCCGCCACGGCCATTTGCCCGGCCAGGTCGCTCAACCGCGTCAACGCGGTTTTCAGGCGCGCTTCTTCGCTGATCAGCATCAGTTGCAGTTGCCCGGCAGCGCCAGGCAGGTCGCTGTAGGTCAAGGCCGCGACCGGGTCGGCGAAGGTACCTTCGGCCCCCTCGACCACCTGTTGCATCCGGCGTCCGATGGCGTTGTGCGCCCACAGCCCGTAGGCCAGGAACAACCCCACGGTCAGCCCCTGCCCCACCAGGCCAGGCCACAGCTGGTTGGCGCCCAGCGCCAGCAGCCCACCGGCCAGTGGCAAGGCCAAGGCCTGCACCAGCATGCTCAGCCGGCGCGGTACCGACAGTGCCGCCTGGCCGGCACGCATCCGCGCATACAGGGCCTCGGCGCGTGCCACCTGCTCACGCGTGGGGCACACCCTTACCGACTCATAGCCCACCACCCGCCCACCTTCGAGGATCGGCGTGACATAGGCGTTGACCCAGTAGTAGTCGCCGTTGCGGCAGCGATTCTTGACGATACCCATCCAGCTCTTGCCAGCCTTCAGGTAGCGCCACATCAGTTCGTACACCGCCGGCGGCATGTCCGGGTGGCGCACCAGGTTGTGCGGGCTGCCGATCAGTTCAGCGTCGCTGTAGCCGCTGATGGCGGCGAATTCGGGGTTGCAATAGGTGATCAGGCTGGCGGTATCGGTAGCGGAAATGAGCCGCTGATCAGAGGGAAAACGTTGCTCGACCGGGGTTACCGGCAAGTTGAGACGCACAGTGAGACTCCATTCATGGGGGGTGCCAGGCGGCTGCTACCGAGCGTTTTGCGGGATAAATAATCCCGCAAACACCTGCTTGGTGACTGCCCAGTCAGGCGCGGATTCTACGAGCCCCAACACATAAAGCAAATAAACCTTACGGATCATGGCGTTATCTATTATTCAAGGCCCTTGGCTGGGCTTGGCAAGCTGATTGCAAAGCCCTTGAGGCGCTGGTCAAGCCCTGCACAATTTCGTACGCGCCACCTGCATGGCGCGCACCGAACTAGAGCCTGGCAAGCCAGAGCGCCCCATAACTGGTCAGACCGGTAAGGCCAAAAACCCTTGCAATGTCGGATTTTTCGCGCTTTTATGGCTTCGCGCTGAACAAACCGGTAAGACCACAATAATTAAGTCCTGCGCTCTTTCGCCCCGTGCGGCTACCGAAGCAAGGACACCGATCAGAGACTCCCCCCATGCTCAAATGGTGCTCGCGTTCGATATTCCTGCAAGTCGTGCTCGGCCTTGCCCTCGGCATCGCCTGCGGTCTCAGTTTTCCCGACCTTTCCCTGCAACTCAAACCCCTCGGCGACGGGTTCATCAAGCTGATCAAGATGCTCATCGGCCTGATCGTGTTCTGTGTGGTGGTGAGCGGCATCTCGGGCGCGGGCGACCTGAAAAAGGTCGGACGCATCGGCCTGAAGTCGGTGATCTACTTTGAAGTGCTGACCACTCTGGCGCTGGTGATCGGTCTGGTGTTCGCTTTCAGCAGTGGCATCGGCAGCGGTGCCAACATCCACCTGGACCAGTTATCCAGTGCCGATGCCAATGGCCTGGCCGAGCGCGGCCAGCACATCCATGGCGCCACGGCGTTCTTCATGGACCTGATCCCCACCTCCGTGGTAGGTGCCTTCGCCGACAACAACATTCTTCAGGTACTGCTGTTCTCGGTGCTGTTCGGTAGTGCACTGAACCTGGTAGGTGACTCGGCCGCCGGTATCTCGCGGCTTATCAACGAGCTGAGCCATGTGATCTTCCGCATCATGGGCATGATCGTACGCCTGGCCCCCATCGGCGTATTCGGCGCCATCGCCTTTACCACCAGCAAGTACGGCCTGGAATCGCTGCAACACCTGGGCGGCTTGGTGGCATTGTTCTACCTGACCTGCGCCGGCTTCGTGCTGATTGTGCTGGGTACGGTGATGCGCCTGTCGGGGCTGAAACTGCTGCCGTTGATCAAGTACCTGCGAGAGGAGCTGACCATCGTCCTTGGTACCGCGTCTTCCGACGCTGTGCTGCCCCAGATCATGCGCAAGCTGGAGCACCTGGGCATTGGCAGTTCCACGGTCGGCCTTGTAATCCCCACCGGCTACTCGTTCAACCTCGACGGTTTCTCCATCTACCTGACCTTGGCCATCGTGTTCATCGCCAACGCGACCGGCACGCCGCTGGAAATGACCGACCTGCTGACCATCCTGCTGGTGTCGCTGGTGACTTCCAAGGGGGCTCATGGCATCCCAGGCTCGGCACTGGTGATCCTCGCCGCCACCCTGACTGCCGTGCCGGCAATCCCGGTGGTAGGCCTGGTGCTGGTGCTGGCGGTGGACTGGTTCATGGGCATCGGCCGGGCGCTGACCAACCTGATTGGCAACTGCGTGGCCACCGTGGCCATCGCCCGCTGGGAAAAGGATATTGACCTGGAACGCGCGCAGAACGTGCTCGACGGCAAGCTCGGCTTTACCCCAACCCCGCGCAAACAGCCCAATACGCACCATCAACAGGAATTTTGACCGAAAGTGGCCGGCGATGACGCCGGCCCTTGCAGGAGCGAACCGTGATCAGCTCATCGACCGTCGTCAACTCAGTGGTGGAAAAACTGCGCCAGGCCCTGGCCCGGGGCCAATGGCGCACCGGCGACATGCTGCCGGGCCAGCGCGAGCTGGCCGAACAGCTGGGCATCAGCCGGCCCAGCCTGCGCGAAGCGGTGACCGTACTGGAAACCTTGGGCCTGGTGCGCTCGCTGCCGGGCAAGGGCGTCCTGGTGCTGGATGCCGACGCCGTCACTCAGGAACAGGGCATGGACACCGGTGCTGCGGCCAGCCTGGCCGATGTGCTGGAGCTGCGCTACACCCTCGAGCCTTTCATCGTCGGGCTGGTGGCGCAGTCGGCCAATAGCCAGGACGTCGGCCAGTTGCGCCTCACCTTGATGGACATGCGTGAAGCGCTGGAGGCCGATGACAGCGAAGCCGGGGTAAAAGCCTACATCGCTTTCCATGAGGCGCTGTTCACCCTGACCACCAACCCGATCTTCCAGAGCGTGGTGCAACAGACCGGTAATGCCTTGAAGCAAAGTGCCGACATGCTGCGCAATTCGCCCGAACACCTGGCAGCACGGCTCAAGGAAAACGAAGCCGTGGTACGCGCCATTCGCGAACGCAACAGTGCCCAGGCCAGCGCCCAGATGCGCCAGCACATTCTGGCCGAAGGCCAACGCATGGGCATCCCGCTGAACATCCCGGACGAACACCCGCGCCCATGACCCCAGGAGAGCGACCATGAATGCCGCCCCCCACCTGCCAGCCCTGCTGGCTGCTGGCGAAACCCGTCTGTCGGCCGAGCAAATCTACCCTCGGCTGTTCGACGCCATTCTCGAACAGCGCCTGCCACCGGGCGCCCTGTTGCCCGAGCAGGCGCTGGGCCATGCCTTTGGCGTCAGCCGCACCGTGATACGCCGTGTGCTTGGGCGCCTGTCCGACCAGCAGGTGGTGGTGCAGCGGCCCAGCCACACCGCGCACCTGGCGGCGCCCGACCCGGACCAGGCGCGCCAGGTACTCAGTGCCAGACGCCTGGCCGAAACCACGCTGATCACCTTGGCCGCCCAACGCGCTCGGCCGGCGCAGGTGCGCCAGCTGCGGCAACTGGTGGAACGCGAACGCCAGCACCATGAAAGCGGCGAACGGTGCGCGGCAATCCGCCTGGGCGGCGAGTTTCACCTCAAACTGGCGCAGGTGGCAGCCAATGCGCCACTGGCGCGGTTTCTCAACGGCCTGGTTCCAATGACCTCGCTAATCATTGCCCGCTACGAATCGCCGTGCTGCGACCACTGCGCCTGGCAAGAACATGCGGCGATCATCGATGCCGTGGAGCAAGGCGATGCCGAGGCGGCGCTTGGGCTGATGCACAAGCACCTGGACCGCCTGGAACAAAAGCTCGACCTGAACTAGCCGCTCATGCTGACGCGGTCCCTGTAGGACCGCGATGACCGGGCGATGGGCTGCACAGCAACCCCACTCACCCGGCCCTATACTGCGAGAACCACCCCAGCCTCTACCAGGGAGGCGGCCGCGTGAGTTCTCGAATCCTTCTGTTGCTGTGCCTTCTGCTGGCCCTCACCGGTTGCGCGGGCAAGCGCCCACCAGCCCCGCCGCCCCCTGCGGTGCTCACCCCGGCCACCTGGCAACGCATCGATCAGGAACTGATCGACGCCTCGGTCGGCGCAGCCGGCTCGGCCAATGACTATGCACGGCGCTCCATGCGGGTGTGGCGGGAACAGGTACAACAGCGCACCGAAAGTGACTTCATCCCCTGGTTCACCGGCTACTGGACCCAACAGTGGCTGACCCTCAAGGTGGCCTGGTACAAACTCGACAGTGGCACAGGCCGGGAGCCGGCAGAAAAGCGCCTGGCCCTGTACCTGCAGGAGCAATACCACGTGCGGGTGATCGAGCCGGTGGCCGAACAGATCAACCCCGAGGGCATCCGTGACCGGGCCTGCGAGCTGTACCTGCAACTGTTCGGCCAGCAACTGCCAGCCATCATCAGCCGCTACAACGCGCCGCCCGAGCAGCTCAGCCAGCGCCTCAACCGCATCCCCGCCATCGCCCTGGGGCCACCGGATGCCCGCAATGCCAGCCTGTATCAACTGCTACGGGCCAAGCCGCTGGACCAGCAGCCGGCCTGGCAAGCCATGCGCCAGCACCTTCATCAACTGGCCAGCAAGGGCCCCGGGAGAACCGATGTCGGGCTTAATTCGGTGGCCACCCAGGCGAGCGACAAGCTCGGCGCTACCCTGGCCCCACGCGGCATCGCCAGCGCCGTCGCATCAGCAGTCGGCAAAGTGGCGGGAGCGATGATTTCAATCGCCGCGGCCGGCTACGGCATGATGACCCATGACCGCGAACAGCCGCAGATGGTCGAGCAGTTGCGGGTGATCCTCAACGTGGCACTGAACCAGGAATGGCAGGAGTTGATGGAGAACCGCCAGAGCGGGGCAATGGCGGGGGTGTATTACCTGTCGGGGCAGGTTGAGGACAGCTTGCTCGCCAGCGCACCACGTCCAGTTGAACAACCGGTGGAACAGCAGGTAAAGCAGCAGCAAGAACCTTTGATCATCCGCCTGCCGCCTTAGTGGGTACAGGCTGGATCAAGCAGCAGCCATGGCAGAACGTGGCAGCCCAAAGACCCGGTCGAACGCCCAGTTGTAGGCGAAGGTGTAGCACGGCACCAGAATGATGAACGCCATATCGACCAGCAACGCCTCCATCAGCGTCATGTCCAGCCACCAGGCAATCAGCGGGATCAGGTACACCACCAAGGTCAGCTGGAAACCGATGGCATGCGCCACTCGGCGCGCCACGCTGCGCCCGCGCCTGGCCTGGCGGCTCTCCCAGTACTCGAACAGGGTGTTGTAAATCAGGTTCCAGAGCATGGCGATGGTGGTGATCATGACCGCCAGTGGCCCGGTATGCGACGCCTGGGTGTCCGACAGGTAGGCCAGGCCGAGGGTCGACATGCACAGCCCAATCAGCTCATAGAAAGTCACGTAGACCAGTTTGCGTTTTAGTCCCTGCATCGGGATTACTCCAATGACAAAAGCGATGGGCGCGATCATGCGTCATCATGCTTGACAGCAAAAGTCAGCGGCTGTCAGATCTACTGACAGGAGGCTGCCATGAATTTTTCCAGCGACAACATCCAGCTGTTTCTTGCCGTACTCGACCGCGGCTCGTTTTCCGCCGCCGCACGCGCCCTCCAGCGGGTGCCTTCGGCCGTGAGCATGGCCATCGGCAATCTTGAGGCCGAGCTGGGCTACAGCCTGTTCGAGCGCGGCTCAAGTGAGGTTCGCCCTACCGCAAAGGCTTTGGCCCTGGAGCCACACGCCAGGCTGATTGCCGAACAACTGGGGCTGCTACAAGTGCATGCCCTGGAGCTGTCCCAAGGGTTGGAAAGCAGCCTGAGCGTGGCCGTTGTGCCAGACATCGACCACCGCCCGTTGCTGGCGGCCATCGCCAGCCTGGGCGAGCGCCACCCGTTGCTGGATAACGCCCTGCTCAGCGCCCCGCAGGAAGAAGCCCTGCACTTGCTGGACAGCGGGCGGGCCGACCTCTGCGTGGCCTTTGCCGGCCTGCAGGTCGATGCCCGCCGAAGCTTCCAGCACATCGGCGTGGAGTCGCTGGTGGCCACGCTGTCGCCCACCCACCCGGCCTTGCGCGAGGGGCGCATTCACTACCTCGAAGACCTGACCCGGGTGCGTCAGATTCTGGTGCGCAGCCGCGACCTGCCGCTGGCTGACCCGCGCCCGCTGATCGGCGCCACACACTGGTCCACCGACAGCTTCGACCTGGCGTTGCAAATGGTGGAAGCCGGCCTGGGCTGGGGCGACCTGCCACTGTCGCGGGTCGCGCCGCGGCTGGCCAACGGGCGCTTGGTACGCCTGGATTTTCGCAATACCCGCAACGAGTTGCAGTTGCCGGTACACATTTTGTGGCGCAAACAACAACCGCTGCAGCAGGCCGCACGGCTGTTGATCGAACAGCTGACGAATCAGTGACTGCCGTCTGTCGAAACGCCCAGAAGAAATTACTGTAAGTGCTTCAATCTTTTACCCCTTGAGCCGATATCTCGGTCGACAGGCACCGCATCGCGTCATGAGCGTGCTGCGCCCTCCCCTCATTGGCTCAAGGTCTCGAAACATGAACCTGAAATTTCGCCACAAGATCCTGCTCAGCGCCTGCGGCGTCGTGGTCCTGGCATTTGCCCTGTTCACGCTCTACAACGACTACCTGCAACGCAACACGATCCGCCAGAACATCGAAGCCTCGGTACAGCAATCCGGCGCACTGACTGCCAGCAGCGTGCAAAACTGGATGAGCGGGCGCATCCTGGTGCTGGAAAACCTGGCCCAGGATATCGGCCAGCAAGGCACCGGGGAGACCCTGGCCGGGCTGATCGAGCAGCCTTCCTACACGCGCAATTTCCTGTTCACCTACCTGGGCCAGGCCAACGGTGTGTTCACCCAGCGCCCGGATACCCAGATGCCTGCCGGTTACGACCCTCGCCAGCGCCCGTGGTACGGCGCCGCCGCCAGCGCCGGGCAGACTGTGCTGACAGCCCCCTACCAAGGCGCTGTCGGTGGCCTGATGGTGACCATCGCCACCCCGGTGAAGCGCAAGGGCGATGGTGAACTGATGGGTGTGGTCGGTGGCGACGTGACTTTGGACACGCTGGTCGAGATCATCAACTCGGTCGATTTCGGCGGCATCGGCCACGCCTTCCTGGCCGACGCCAACGGCCAGGTGATTGTCAGCCCCGACAAAGACCAGGTGATGAAGAACCTCAAGGACATCTATCCGGGCAGCAACCTGCGGGTTGCCGCCGGCATGCAGGATGTCATCCTCAACGGCCAGGACCGCATCATTTCCTTCGCCCCGGTGGCCGGCCTGCCGTCGGCACAGTGGTACATCGGCCTGTCCATCGATAAAGACAAGGCTTACGCGGCGCTCAGCCAATTCCGCACCTCGGCGATCATCGCCATGCTCATTGCCGTGGCTGCCATCGCCGGCCTGCTGGGCCTGCTGATCCCGGTGCTGATGCGCCCGCTGACCACCATGGGCCGCGCCATGCGCGACATCGCCGAAGGTGAAGGCGACCTGACCCGCCGCCTGACCGTGCAAAACAAGGACGAATTCGGCGAGCTGGCCACCTCGTTCAACCGCTTTGTCGAACGCATCCATGCCTCCATCAGCGAAGTGTCCTCGGCCACCCGCCTGGTGCATGACCTGTCGGAAAAAGTGGTCAGCGCGTCCAACGCGTCAATCAGCGGTTCTGAAGAACAGAGTATGCGCACCAACAGTGTGGCCGCGGCCATCAACGAACTGGGGGCTGCCACACAGGAAATCGCCCGTAACGCCGCCGATGCCTCGCAGCATGCCAGCGGCGCCAGCGAGCAGGCCCACGGCGGGCGTGCAGTGGTCGAGGAAGCGATCAGCGCCATGACCGCCCTGTCCCAGCGCATCAGCGAGTCCTGCGCGCAGATCGAAACGCTTAACGCCAGCACCGACGAAATCGGCAAGATCCTCGATGTGATCAAGGGCATCTCGCAGCAGACCAACCTGCTGGCACTGAACGCCGCGATCGAGGCCGCCCGTGCCGGTGAGGCCGGCCGTGGTTTTGCCGTGGTGGCCGACGAAGTGCGCAACCTGGCACACCGCACCCAGGAATCGGCAGAAGAGATCCACCGCATGATCACCAGCCTGCAGGTAGGCTCGCGCGAAGCGGTGCACACCATGAACACCAGCCAGGTTTCGAGCGAGCAGACCGTGCAGGTGGCCAACCAGGCCGGCGAACGCCTGGCCAGCGTGACCCAGCGTATTGGCGAAATCGATGGCATGAACCAGTCGGTGGCGACCGCCACCGAAGAGCAGACTGCCGTGGTCGAGAGCCTCAACCTGGACATCACCCAGATCAACGCCCTGAATCAGCAAGGCGTCGAGAACCTGAACGAGACACTGCTGCACTGCGATCAACTGGCTCAACAGGCTGGCCGCTTGAAGCAGCTGGTAGGCAGCTTCAGGATCTAAGCCCTGTCATAGACGGCAACAGCCACTGCCTGTTGCCGCCTCTTAGAAAACATGGGTTATTGATTTGCCAGGGACTCAGCCCGGTCAGGCTTCGCCGACAAACGCCTGCACTTCAATTTCCACATCCACCCCCAGCGCCAACGCCGAGGCCACAGTCGAACGCACTGGCAGCGCCGCGCCAAAAAACTCCTTGTAGACCTCGTTGAAACCGGCAAAGTGGCTCATGTCCGACAGCCATACCGTGGCCTTGACCACTTGATCGAAGCGCGCGCCGCAGGCCGCCAGGCTTTCGGCGATGCGCTCGCAGGCTGCGCGGGTCTGGGCCTGGATATCACCGCGCACTACTTCACCACTGGCGCTCATCGGCACCTGGCCGGAGAGGAACAGAAACCCCCCGGCCTTCACTGCACGGGAAAACGGAAACGGCAGGCTACTGGGGAAACGCTGGATGTCATTGCTCATGGGATGCTCCTTTCGAGGTTGCTGGAAACGGGTCGGCGAAGGTGGGGGCGCTGCGCCGGCAAGGTGACAGGCCGACCCTCACCATGCCGCACTGAATCGGCTCCGGTCCAAGCCCGGATTATCGCCCGCGAACGGGCGCCAGTTCTACGATTTTATCTGCAACCCCGGGCAAACGTTCGCCCGGGGCCTGAACACATGCCGGTTATAACCTAATAACGAACAAGTCTATTTGGCTATAAAAAAATCTATATGCTGGCTGCATCCGATAACGGGCAAAGATGGGCAGTCGAGTAGCGTATGGATGTAGGTTCTTTCGGTTTCACCATTGCGGGCCTGGTCGTGGGTTTCATCGTCGGCATGACCGGCGTCGGTGGCGGCTCGCTGATGACCCCGATCCTGTTGTGGTTTGGCATCAACCCGGCTACGGCCGTTGGTACGGACCTGCTCTATGCAGCCATCACCAAGGCCAGTGGCGTCTGGGTGCATGCGCGCCACAAGAACATCGACTGGAAGATCACCGGGCTGCTCAGCCTGGGCAGCGTGCCCGCCGCAGCACTGACCCTGTGGTTCCTCAGCACCCTGCACACCGACACCTCGGCGCTTAACGCCATCATCAAGCAAGGCCTGGCAGTGGTGCTGATCCTCACCGCGCTGGCCATTCTGTTCAAATCGCGTCTGCAGGCCTTTGCCAGCCGCCATGCCAGTGACCACTATCACCTCAGCGACCGCAGCCTGAACACCCTCACCGTAGTCACCGGCGTGGTGCTGGGGGTTATGGTCACCCTCACCTCCATCGGTGCTGGCGCCCTGGGCACCGTGGCGCTGTTCCTGCTGTACCCGTTTCTGGTCACCCGCCGCCTGGTCGGTACGGAAATCGCTCACGCGGTGCCGCTCACCCTGGTAGCAGGGCTGGGCCACGCGGGCATGGGCAACATGGACTGGTCGCTGTTGGGCTACCTGCTGCTGGGCTCGCTGCCGGGCATCTACCTGGGCAGCCACCTCACCGGACGGATCTCGGACCGCGTACTGCGCCCGTGCCTGGCGGCGATGCTGCTGCTGATCGGCTACAAGCTGGCGTTCTGACCCTCAGCCCAGGCGCAGGCGCCACTGCCCGGTAAAGCTCAACTCAAGGCGCGAAAGCGGCGGCACGTCGATACGCTGGCTAGCCTGCATCGGGCACCCCAACACCTCTACCAACACGGCGCGCATCACCATCGGGTGAGTCACTGCCAGCCACTCACCCGGCGTGTCGAAGGCCGCCAGCCAAGCGGCCACCCGCTGGCATACTCTCGCGAAAGATTCCCCCCCATGCACCGCACTGGCCGGGTCCTGCAGCCACTGCGCCAACGCCTGCGGTTGTTCGGTTTGCAACTGCTTCAGCGGCAAACCCTGCCAACGCCCCAGGTCGCAATCGGCCAATGCCGGCTCGATCTGCACCGGCCCCGACCACCACGCCGCCGTCTCGCAGGCTCGCCGTTCTGGCGCAGTCAGCATTTGCACGCCGGGCACGATGGCGTCGGGCTCTTGGGTCAACGGCAAGATGGCGTCATCTGCACGGTGCAGGCGCCCGGTCTTCTGGGCCTGGGTCAGGGCATGGCAGATCAGGGTCAGGCGGACGGCTTTCACCGGGGCTCTCTCGCAGCAGGCAGGGGCCCATGGTTTAGCATGCTGCGAGGCGTTTGGCTGCAACAATGTCGCCGCCCGCACAAACGCGTATCCCTTGTAGGCGCGCTCAGTTCATAGATAGGTAACCACCTGCGCCAAACCCCACACCGGCAGCGCCCCCACCAATCCCACCGCCAGCCGTGGCCAGTACGGCAGTAACATCACCAGCACCAACCCCGCCAGCGACAACACGCCGAACCAGGCCACCGGCCCCATGGCCCAGCCCCAGGCCTGGGCGCACAGCGTCAGGCTCGCCAGCAACGCCAACCAACCGGCACTGCGCAGGCTGATACTCCACACGCGCGGGCAGGTGCGGTTCCACACCTGTTTGTAATGCCGCTCCAGCCCCTGGCACAGCCCGAGCATACCGGCATAAGCGAACAGCACTGCGCCTGCAATCCACATCATCATGCCTCGGCCTCCTGTTGCCGGCCTGCCCGGGCCTTGCGCTGCACCGGTTGTACTTGCCGCACCCGCCAGGCCACCAGCCCAATCAACACGCCCAGCACCAACGCACAGGCCGCTACGCCCAGGCGCATGGCGTCTTCGAGCCCGCCAAACGCACCCAGGCCGATGCACAGCAATGCCGTCAGCAACAGTTGCTCGGCCCATGCACGGCGTGCCGGCCTGACACCCGCATGCAACAGCGCCAGCAGCCATACACCAAAGAACGCACGTACTTCCCAGCTCTCCCGCTGTAGCAGTTCCACCGGCAACAAGCGGCTGGCCCACAGCAGCCCGACGCATGCCAGTAGCAAACCGCTGATGAAGCTCACGTTGCACACCTCGGCCACCCGGTACCAGCGCCGCGCCGAAGCATCGGCAGTGGCACTGACATACTTGCGCCCGCGCTTTACGCAGAACAGCACCAGGCCGCTGGCGATCATCAGGCAGCTGACCAGCCCGCACACGAAGTACAACCAACGCATCGGGTAGCCGCCAAATTGGGCAAAGTGCAGCCCGACCATGACCCGCTGGGTCAAAGGCACCGCGCGCCACTCAGGTACGTCGCTGAGCAGTTGCCCGCTGACGCCATCGAAGACCATGGCCTGCCCCTTGGCCAGGGCAATCCGGTTGCCCAGCTCGGGGCGGATTTCAACGCGCGCCGCCGCCGTGTTCGGGTTGCGGATGTTCAAGCCGCCGATCGGCCCCAACCGCGCCTCGGCCTGGGCCAACAGCGGGGCTACATCCACCAGCGCGGCCGGCTGCCTGGCCAGGCCACGGGGCTGTTCCACGCGAGCATTGCCTTGGGCCTGGAAGTAGGCGCGTGCGTCGCCGGCAAAGAGCGCATCGACCCCGGCGGGGATGTAGATGAGCATGAAGATCACCAGGCCGGTGTAGGTGATCATAAGGTGGAACGGCAGCAACAGCACCGCGCTGGCGTTGTGGAAATCCAGCCACGAGCGCTGGCCCTTGTTCGGCCGGAAAGTAAAGAACTCCTTGAAGATCTTCTTGTGGATGACGATGCCGGTCACCAGTGCCGCAAGCATCACCAGCGCCAGCGCACCGACCACGAAAATACCCCAGTTGCGTGGCAGGTCGAGGGTGAAGTGGAAGCGGAAGAAGAAGTTGCCGCCGACACTGTCACGCACCTCGATGGCCTCGCCGGTGCGCGGGTCGAGCTGCACGCCACCGCCGTGGCGGCGCTCGCCCGTAGACACGCGCAAGCCAGGCGCGCGTTCGCTCGGCAGGCTGATGCCCCAGTTGCCTGCTTTTGGTTCATGGGCCTGCAGGTAGTCGATAGCGCGCCGGGCAGCGTCGGCCTGGGGCACCTGGGTGGCCGGGATTTCCGGCTGCATCCAGTGGTTGAGCTCCTTGTCGAACACCGCCAGGGTGCCGGTGACGAAGATGGCGAACAGCAGCCAGCCGAAGATCAGCCCGGCCCAGGTGTGCAGCCAGGCCATCGATTGGGTGAAGGTGTTCTTCATGCCAGCCGCTCCATTACCTGCGACCAGAAGCCGATCAGGGCAAGGGGCACGGCCAGTGCCAGCGGCGCCCAGGCGCGCAAAGCATCTCGGCAGGCGAAGGCCCAGAGGATGGCAACGGTGTAAAAAATGAACGCCGGCAGGGTCGCGACGATGACCGCATCGGCGGCAGATAGCGGCAGGATGCGGGCCAGGCAGGCACTGGCGGCGTAGCTGAGGGCGTAACCGCCGAGCAACGCGGCGGCGCTGCGAGAGAGTAGTTGTAGCCAGGCAGGGGCTTTGATCATCGGAGGGTTCCTTGAGGTCCGGTGATGAGGCCAGGGCTGTGCGCAGCCCAATCGCCGGCAAGCCAGCTCCCACAGGCCCCGCACAGCATCCGAGGGCTGTGCGGTACCTGCTGGAGCGGCCTTGTGTCGCGATCGGGCCGCGAAGCGGCCCCCGCTGTCAGAAGTTGATATTCAGCGCAGCAAACACCGCCCTGCCCGGCTGGTTATACGTGTTGGCCCCCGAACTGCTGGCGTTGCCGCCACGCAGGATCTGCTTGTCGAACACGTTGTTCACGCCCACCCGCACGTCGTAGTTGGCGTTGAACTTGTACCCGGCGCTCACATCCACCAGGCCATAGGCCTCGACGTCCTGCTGCGCGGCCTTGTCGTAGTCTTGCTGGGTGCGGTAGTTGTAGGTCGGCGATTTCTGCTTGCCAAAGTAGGTGCCCGCCACCTGGAACGACAGCTGCTCGGTGGCGCGCCAGTCCAGGGTGGTGTTGACGGTATATTCCGGGATCACCGACAGCGGTTCGCCAGTCTCGCGATTGTCGTTGTCGAGCATCCAGGTCAGGTTGGTGTTCCAGTCCAGGGTCGGCGTCAGCTCGATGAAGACGTTGCCTTCGATCCCTTCCACCCGCGCCTTGCCGGCGTTTTCCCACTGGGTCACGCGGCGGCCGCTGTTAATGGCATAGAGCACATCGGTACCGCCGATGATCTTGTTCTTGTAGTCATTGCGGAAGTAGGTGGCGCTGGTACGCCAGGTGCCGCGGTCGTACAGCAGGCCAATCTCCTTGTTGACGCTGATTTCCGGCTTGAGGTCGGCGTTACCCTGCAGGTAGCAACCACCGGAGTTGGTCTGCTCCACACTGCAACCTTGGCCGCGGCTGTAGAGCAGGTAATTGGGGTTGGACTGGTACAGGTTCGGCACCTTGTAGGCGCGAGCAATGCCGCCTTTGACCGACAGCGCCTCGGTGAGCTTGTGCGACAGGTTCAGGCTGGGGCTGAAGTTGTCGCCAAACATCTCGTGATGGTCAAAACGCAAGCCAGGCGTCACCGTCGTGTCGCCGATGACGATATTGTCCTCGACGAACAACGCGTAGCTTCTGGCGGTCATCTTCGATTCGCTGCGGTCGAAACCGCTGATCGCGTCATTGCCCGACCCACTCGGGTCGAAGCTCTGCGGACGGAACGAGCCCTGGTCGTTGAGCGACTCGTACAGGTACTCGCCCCCCAGGGTCAGCACATGCTCGGTGCTGCCCAGGGCGAACGGCAAGTTGACCTCACTGTTCAAGCGCGTGTTACGCAACCGCGACATCGCCGCGCCACTGTCGTTGATCGCCCCTTCCGGGCCACCGGCCAAACCCTCGTTGAGGCGCCAGTTGCGCACGTATTCGTAGGCCAGTGTGGTCTTGCTGGTACCCCAGGTGAAGTCGCCCAGGTGGGTCAGGTCGTAGGTGCTGCGCTGCATGACGTTGGTTTCGTGGCCATACAGGCTGGAAATCAGTGCGACGTCGCTGCCGCCGTTGCTGTTCATGGTGTCGCCCGCGTAGATATTGCCTTGGCGGCTGTAGCCGGCACTGGCTTCGAAGCGGTGCTCGTCGTTCAACTTCCAGCTGAGCAGGCCGTTGATGTCCTTGTTGCGCACCCCCTCGCGCCCGGCAACCAGTGCGCTGTTGGCGTGGCTGGCGTTGATATCGAGGTCGTCAGCGTCAGTCTTGGCCAAGCCGCCGAACAGCCGGAAACCAAGGTTATCGGTGAGGCCGCCACCGAGGTTGAAGTTGGCGCGGCGGCTGGCACCCTCGGCACCGTCTTCCGGCAACTGGGTGAACAGGCTGACGCTGCCCTTGAGCTCGTCGGTGGGGCGTTTGGTGATGATATTCACCACCCCGCCCATGGCGCCGGAGCCGTAGCGAGCGGCGGCTGGGCCACGCAAGATCTCGATACGCTCGACGGCCTCGGCGGGCACCCAGTTGGTTTCACCACGGGTATCACGGTCACCGTTCCAGCCATAACGCACAGCGTTGCGGGCGCTGGAGGGCTTGCCGTCGATGAGGATCAGGGTGTTTTCCGGGCCCATGCCGCGCAGGTCGATCTGGCGGTTGTTGCCGCGCGCGCCGCTGGCGCTGTTGCCGGTCAGGTTGACGCCGGGCTCGCGGCGGATGATATCGGACAGGTCATTGGACGGCGGGTGGCGCTTGATGTCGTTGGCGGTGATGATCGACGAACCCAAGGCCTGACGCGCCTCGCGCTCGGCGGTGATCAGGGTGTCCTGAATCACCAGCGCGTTGTCGGCAACCGGCACTTCCAGCACCTCACCCGTACGCTGCTCTTCAGCCTGGGCCGCGGTGGCCACCATGGCCGGTGACGCCAGCGCCACGAACGCCAGGGCCAGGCTGTTGGGTGAAGTTCTGCACTGCATGGGTACATCTCCTGCGATTCATGAGCGAAACGGCACATCCCTGTCGCAAACCGGGAGCCCTCGCCCACCGGCCTCGCAAACACAGTCTGGTGGCCAACAGGGGTGGTAAATATAGGGAATTGCAAATGAGAGTAAATCGTATTTACGAAGTTTACATGTTTGTAACCGAACTTTGCTGAAGCGCGCGGTAGAGCGCCGTATTCCCGCTCACACAGAATCCTGGCCATGCTGCAGTAATTGGCTGCTGCACTGGCTACACTGGCCTTCCTCTAACCCGAGCCATCTGTTCATGCTCCCAGCCACGCTGATTTTCCTGTTCACCCTGACCCTGGTCATCTGGCAACCCAAAGGCCTCGGCGTCGGCTGGAGTGCCACCTTCGGTGCGCTTCTGGCCCTGCTGTGCGGCGTGGTGTCACTGCACGATATCCCCACCGTCTGGGCAATCATCTGGAACGCCACCGCCACCTTCATCGCCCTGATCGTCATCAGCCTGTTGCTGGACGAAGCCGGTTTCTTCGCCTGGACGGCGCTGCATGTGGCGCGTTGGGCCCGAGGCGACGGGCGTCGCCTGTTTGCCTTCATGGTGCTGCTGGGGGCAGCGGTATCCGCGCTGTTCGCCAACGATGGCGCAGCCCTGATCCTCACCCCCATCGTCATGTCGATGCTGCTGGCGCTGCGCTTTTCCCCCACGGCAACCCTGGCCTTCGTGATGGGCGCCGGTTTTATCGCCGACACCGCCAGCCTGCCGCTGGTGGTATCGAACCTGGTCAACATCGTGTCGGCGGACTACTTCGGGCTCGGCTTCAACGCCTACGCCGCCGTGATGGTGCCGGTGAACCTGGTGGCGGTCGCGGCCACGCTGCTGGTGCTGTGGCTGTATTTTCGCCGCGACATCCCGCTGCGGTACGCCACCGACGACCTGCAAGTGCCTGCCCTGGCAGTGCGCGATCGCGCCACGTTCCGTGCGGGTTGGGTGGTACTGGTGGTGTTGCTGGCCGCGCTGTTCGTGCTGGAGCCGCTGGGCATCCCGGTCAGCGCCGTGGCCTCGGCCTGCGCCGCCGTGCTGTTTGCCGTGGCCGCCCGCGGCCACGTGATTTCAACCCGCCGCGTGCTGCGCGAAGCACCGTGGCAGATCGTGGTGTTCTCACTGGGGATGTACCTGGTGGTGTACGGGCTGCGCAATGCCGGCCTGACCGACGCCCTTGCCGGGGTACTGGACTGGCTCGCCGGGCATGGGCTGTGGGGGGCTACGCTGGGCACCGGGCTGATTGCAGCGCTGCTTTCGTCACTGATGAACAACCTGCCCAGTGTGCTGATCGGCGCCTTGTCGATCCATGCCAGCGAAGCTCAGGGCGTGGTGCGCGAGGCGATGATCTACGCCAATATCATCGGCTGCGACCTGGGGCCGAAGATCACCCCGATCGGCAGCCTGGCCACGTTGCTGTGGCTGCATGTGCTGGCGCGCAAAGGGGTGGTGATCGGCTGGGGGTATTACTTCAAGGTCGGCGTACTGCTGACCGTGCCGGTGCTGCTGGTGACCTTGGCGGCCCTGGCACTTTGGTTGAGTGTTTGAGGTTGCCGAGCAGCTGGCTCCAATCCCTGGAGCACAGCTTCAGCCAGCGCAAAACCTCTCGTCAACCAATGCTCAGTTGCCGTCAGCGGTTTCAGCCGTCTTGCGCAAGAAGCCCTGCTGGCCACCGTTGCGGTTTGGCGCGAACCCATTGGCCTGCAGGCTTTCTTCGACGGTGTCGTAGAACACGCCGATCTTGCTGATTTCGCGGGCTTGCCTGGCGGTGGCGATCGGCCGACCGAACTCGCGCGACATGCGCACCAGCTGCTCGATCTGCTGCACCGTGGACATCTTCTCGGTCTGCGCCTGGTTCCACAGGTTGTCCTCGATGCCGCAGCGCACGTGCAGGCCCATGGCGATGCCCATCATGTTGATCGGAAGCACGTTGCGCATCGAGCTTTCCACGGTGAGCACGGCGCCGTCCGGCACGGCCCGCACGATGTTGGCGAGGCTGTAGATGTTCGGCACGTCCATGCCGCCGCCGATGGCCACCCAGTTCATCACCAGCGGGCCTTTGTAGATGCCACGACGCATCAGGCGCTCGACCGACTCGAAACTGTTCAGGTTGTAGCACTGGAAGGCACTCTGGATACCCGCGGCGCTAAGGCGGCGCACGTGCTCCTCGACCCAGCCGGGCTGCGCGGGCACGGTCATTTCCTTGTAGGCCTCGTACACCGCCGGGTCTTCCATCGAAGTCCCGCGCACATCCTGATAGCCCCAGTGCTCGACCACGTTCATCTGCGAGGTGTTGACCGTCACCGTGACCTGATCGGGCTTGGGATCGAGCTCGGCCAGCATGTGGCGAGTATCGTCGCTCAGCCACTTGGCCGCAGCGCCTTCGGTCTCGGGGGCAAAGCTGATCGAGCCCCCCACCTGGATGATCATTTCCGGTACCGCTTCACGCACACCGGCAATCAACTCGTTGAACTTGGACAGGCGCTTGGAGCCCTTGCCATCCAGCTCGCGCACATGCAGGTGGAGCACCGTGGCACCGGCGTTGTAGCAATCCACGGCCTTCTGTACCTGCTCGGCCATGGTCACCGGGATGTCCTCGGGGAAGTCGGACGGCACCCAGGAAGGCGCATAGGGCGCTGCGGTGATGATCAACGGCTGCTGGTTCTCGGTGAACAGGTGGCCATCAAGGAAGTTCATGGGGTGTTCCTTATATTGGGATTGTTGGAAAGGTGTCGGTACAGACCGACGGCTATTGGGTTTCAGCAATGCATCTCGCGGATCAGCTTCTTGTTGATCTTGCCAACACTGGTCTTGGGGATGTCCGCCACGAAGTGCACCTGGCGCGGAATCGCCCACTTGTTGATCTGGCCACTGTCGACAAACTGCTTCAGGTGCGCTTCGAGCCCTACCTGATCGAGGCTGTCACCCGGCATGCACACCACCAGCGCAATCGGCCGCTCGCCCCAGTGCTCGTCGGGAATGCCCACCACCGCCACGGCATTGACCGCAGCGTGCTGGCTGATCAGGTTCTCCAGCGCCAGCGAGCTGATCCACTCACCCCCGGTCTTGATCACGTCCTTGATGCGGTCCTTGATCTCCAGCACCCCGTGGCGGTCGATCGAGCCCATGTCGCCGGTGTGCAGCCAACCGTCCTGCCACAGTTCGGCACCCTTTTCCGGCTCGTGCAGGTACCCCTGGGTCAGCCACGGCGAACGCACCACGATCTCGCCCAGCGACTCACCGTCGTGGGCCACCTCGACGCCCGCCGCATCAACGATGCGCAGGTCGACCATCGCCACCGGGGCGCCGGTCTTGATCCGCTGCGCCACCTGTTCGCACATGGGCAAGGCCAGGTCTTCGTCGTGCAGGTGGGTCAGGGTCAGCAGCGGGCAGGTTTCCGACATGCCGTAACCGCTGAAGATCAGCATGCCGCGCTCGCTGGCCTGACGCGCCAGGCCATGGGTAAGCGCGCTGCCGCCGAGCAGGATCTTCCAGCGGCTGAAATCGGTGTGCCGGCCTTGCTCGCTGTCGAGCATCATCTGCAGCAAGGTGGGTACGCAGTGGGAGAACGTCACCCCCTCATCGCGGTACAGGCGCACCAGCTTGTCCGGCTCGTAGCGGCCCGGATACACCTGCTTGATGCCCAGCATCGTGGCCGTGTAGGGCACGCCCCAGGCGTGCACATGGAACATCGGGGTGATCGGCATGTACACGTCGCTGGATCGCAGCAACGGCTGGCCGTCGTAGGCGGCGAAGGTGCCTAACTGGTTCAGGGTGTGCAGCACCAGCTGGCGGTGCGAGAAGTACACCCCCTTGGGGTTGCCGGTGGTGCCGGTGGTGTAGAACAGCGTGGCCACCGACTGCTCGTCGAAGTCCTCGAACTCGGCCTCGGGGCTGGCTGCATCCAGCAGCGCTTCGTACTCGCCGAGCACCGGCAGCGACGTGGCCGCAGCCTCCCGGTCCGTCAGTTGCAGGTAGCCTTTGACCTTGCCCAACTGGCCGTGCAGCTGCTCCAGCAGCGGCACGAAGTCGTCATGCACCAGCACCAGGTCATCCCCGGCGTGGTTCATGGTGTAGGCCACCTGCTCCGGCGACAGGCGAATGTTCACTGTGTGCAGCACCGCGCCAATCATCGGCACGGCGAAGAAGCATTCCAGCGAACGGTGGCTGTCCCAGTCCAGCAGCGCGACGGTGTCACCGGCCTGCACGCCGGCCGCGCGCAGCACGTTGGCCAGGCGCCGCACCCGCTGCTCGAGCTCGCGGTAGGTGTAGCGCAGCGTGTCGGCGTAGACGATCTGCTGGTCCGGCTGGTGTTGCACACCCGACATCAGCAGGCGTTTGATCAGCAAGGGGTAGGCATAGGCGCCGGCTGCCGGCGGCATTATTTTTGTCTTGGCCATGACGTTGGTTCCAGTTTCCATGTTCGAATCGACTAAGAGCTGACTACGCCTGCACCCGCGCTTGCGCGCGTGGTACCTGGGCACTGTCACGGGGCTGTGGTGCGGCTTCGCAATGCGCGGGGGCCGCCGCGACAAAGCGCTTGTCCGGCAGCAGGAAGTGCGACAGGGCCGGGATCAGCAGCAGTGCGCCGAGCATGTTCCAGAGGAACATGAAGGTCAGCAGGATGCCCATGTCGGCCTGGAACTTGATTGGCGACCATGCCCAGGCGACCACGCCGGCAGCCAGGGTGATACCCACCAGCCCGACCACCCGGCCGGTGAAGGCCACGGCGTTCTGGTACGCCTCGCCCAGGGTGCGGCCCTGCCGCTGGTAGTGCAGCTGCACACTGAGCAGGTACAGCGCGTAGTCCACGCCGATGCCGACGCCCAGGGCGATCACCGGCAAGGTGGCCACTTTCACGCCAATGCCCATGGCCACCATCAGCGCTTCGCACAGCACTGAAGTCAGCACCAGAGGCAGCAGCGCCACCAAGGTCGCGCGCCAGCTGCGGAAGGTGATCAGGCAGAACAGCGTGACCGCCAGGTAGACGAACAGCAGCATGGTGCGGTTGGCTTCGCGCACCACGATGTTGGTGGCAGCTTCGATACCGGCGCTGCCGGCGGCCAGCAGAAACTGCCGGTCGGGGCTGCTGTTTTCGCGGGCGAAGCGGTCGGCGATGGCCACCACGTCGTCCAGGGTCTGGGCCTTGTGGTCCTTGAGGTAGGCGATCACCGGCATCATCGAGCAATCGGTGTTGAACAGCTCCGGGGCGTTGACCGAAGCCTGCTGGGCGGCGTAGTTGAGCATGTCCTGGTTGCGCTGCAGGCTGCTCATCTTCGGGTTGCCTTCGAAGGCGCCTGCGGTGATCTGGCGCACGGCGTTGACCAGCGACACTGTGGTCTGCACCCCGGGGTACTGCTGCAACTGCCAGGCCAGGCGGTCGGCGAGGATCAGCGTCTTGTAGCTCAGGCAGCCTTCCGGCGGGGTCTTGATCATCACCGCGAACAGGTCGCTGGACAGCGCGTAGTGGCTGGTGATGTAGGCGTTGTCGCGGTTGTAGCGCGAATCGGCGCGCAGCTCCGGCGCGCCGCTGTCGAGGTCGCCGATCTTCAGCTGCAGGCTCACCCAGAAACCGCCCAGGCCCAGCAACGTGGCTACCAGCAACGCGCCGGTGGCCCACTTGCGCGTGGTAAAGCGGTCGAGGGCGTCCCACAACTTGCCAAAGCCCCGGTGCTCGGCGGCGCGCTGGTCGATACGCAAGGCACGCTCCGACGCCTTGCGGCCAACGCCAACGTAAGACAGCGACACTGGAATCAACAGCAACGAGGTGAAGATCAATACCGCCACGCCGATGCTGGCGGTGATCGCCAGGTCCTTGATCACCGGAATGTCGATCAGCATCAGCACGGCAAAGCCCACGGCGTCCGCCAGCAGCGCCGTAACCCCGGCCACGAACAGGCGGCGGAAGGTATAGCGCGCCGCCACCAGCTTGTGGGTGCCACGGCCGACGTCCTGCATGATGCCGTTCATCTTCTGCGCCGCGTGCGACACGCCGATGGCGAAGATCAGGAACGGCACCAGGATCGAGTACGGGTCGATGGCATAGCCGAGCCAACCGACAATGCCCAACTGCCACACCACCGCCGCCAGGGAGCAGAACACCACCAAGAGGGTACTGCGCACGCAGCGGGTGTACAGGAAGATAATCACCAGCGAGGTGACCACCGCCAGGGCGAAGAACATCATCACCTGGATCAGGCCGTCGATCAGGTCGCCCATCAGCTTGGCAAACCCGATGACCCGCACCTTGTACTTGCCCTCGCCTTCCTTGCCAGACGCGCGCGCCTTGCTGTCGCCGCCGTATTCGTACGTGTCGCGCAACTGCTGTTCGAGCATCTGCGAGAACTGCCGGTAGTCGATACCGCGCCCGGTAGCCAGGTCGTGGTCGAGCAGCGGCACCACCAGCATGCTGGACTTGAAGTCGCTCGCCACCAGGCTGCCGACAATACCGGCACGGTTGATGTTCTGGCGCAACTGCTCGATGTCGGCCGGTTTGCCCTGGTAGTCATCGGGCATCACCGCGCCACCCTGGAAGCCCTCCTCCGTGACCTCGGTCCAGCGCACGCCTGGGCTCCACAACGACTTCATCCAGGCACGATCGACGCCCTGGGCAAGGAACAGCTCGTCGTTGATCTTTTTCAGCACGTCCAGGTATTCGGGGTCGAAGATATCGCCCTGGGTGTTCTCCACCACCACCCGCACCGAGTTGCCCAGGCCGCGCAGCGACTTGCGGTTGTCGAGGTAGTTCTGGATGTAGGGCTGGCTCTGCGGGATCATTTTCTCGAAGCTGGGCCGCAGTTCCAGGCGAGTGACAGCCACATAGCCGAGCACCAGCGTGGCCAGCACCATGAACAGCATGAACAGCGGGCGATAGTTGAAGATCATGCGTTCGAGCAGGTTGCCGGAACGTGGATCGAAATCCCGCAGGTCGCGGATCACCGGCATGGTGTCTTGCTTGATGTTGGCCATCACGAGGCTCTCTTGGAATACTTGTGGGTCTTAGCGGGCTGGCAGCACGCGCACGCCGCGCTCACCTACCAGCACGGTGCCGTTGCCGCGGGTCTGCAGGGCAGCCGCCACAGGTGCCAGCGGCACCTGCGGTTGCAGGGCGAAGCTCTGACCGCCGTCGTGGCTGCGCAGCACATGCCCGGCCTGGCTGAACAGCCAGTAGTCACCCTGGCTGTCGAGGCTGGCGGCGGTGATGCTCTGGCCCAGCCCGGTGTCCACCTTGGTCCAGCTCTGGCCGCCGTCGAGGCTGCGCGCCACGTGGCCACGCAGGCCGTAGGCAAGCACTTCGCCGGGCTTGCCGAGAATGCCGAACCAGGTGCCCTGGTAAGGGCCAGGCAGGGCGACGAAGCGCTGCTGCCGGGCATTCCACTTAAGCAGCAGGCCCTGTTCGCCGGCCACGTAAAGGTCATCGCCGACCGCCCGGATGGCATTGAGGTGCAGGCCTTGCGGGTTGTCGGTGCGGTCCTGCATCGGCACCCAGCTTTCGCCACCGTCGTCGGTGCGCAGGATCAGGTTGAACACGCCCACCACATAGCCGTGCCGGGTGTCGGTGAACCACACACCCAGAAACGGCTTGTCGGCACCCTCCTGCTCCAGGCGCTGGCCTTCGGCGGCGAACTGCGGCCATTGCGCATCGTCGGGGTGGGCCTGTGCCAAGGCCTGGTAATGGGCCGTGACCAGTGCACCGATCTTCCGGCCATCGAGCTGCACGGCCCAGTTCACACCGCCATCACGACTGTGCAGCACCACGCCATCGTTGCCTGCCGCCCACCCTTCCTGGGGGGTTGGGAACGCCAGGGCATTGAGGTCGGCGCTGACTGGCACGCTGGCCTGGCGCCAGTCCTGGCCCTGATTGTCGGAATACACGATGTGCCCACGGGGCCCCACCGCGACCAGCCGCTCGCCGGCCCGCACCACATCGCGCAGGGCGCTGTGCACCGCTAGCGCGCTAGGCTCGGCCGGCAGGTCCAGCACATCGACATAGGCCGCCTGGGCCACACCGCAGCTGCCGCCCAGGGCGAGCGTGATTGCCAACGCCCACGGCGCATACTTGTTCAAAGAAGCCATGCCACATCCTCTGCAAAACCTGACGGCGGCCACTTGCGGGCCGCCGCCAGACGGGTCATCGGGGTCAGCGAATGCCGGCGCCGGCCAGTGCTTCCGGTGACCACTGCGCCTTGGACAGAGGGGCGATGTACTCGATACCGCCGTGCGGGCCGATCAGGCCGTTGACGTTGTAGGTGCCACCGACCAGGTCGTAGACCACGTGCGGGTTGTTGTTGGGAATCTGCACGTCGTAGCTCTGGGTGAAGAAGCTGAACGAGCCGCGATACAGCTGGCCACGGGCGTCGTACTGGTCAGAAGCCAGTGCAAACCAGCTGTCCTCGTCAAGGTAGAAGCGGCGCTTGGCATAGATGTGGCGGGCATTGCCCTTGAGGGTGCCTTCCACTACCCAGACACGGTGCTTTTCCCAGCGCACCTGGTCGGGCGAGAGGTGGTTCGGCGTGGTCAGGGCCTTCGGGTCGTGGATGTAGGTGAGCTTGTAGGTGTTGTACGGCACGTACATTTCTTTCTTGCCGAGCAGTTGCCAGTCGTATCGGTCCAGCGCACCGTTGAACACGTACACGTCGTCGAAGGTACCGGAGCCTGCGGTGCCTGGGTTGGGTGTGTCGTAGGCCAGGTTCGGCGCCAGCTTCACCCGGCGCTGCCCTGGCAGGTACTGCCAGGCGCGGCGCTCTTGTACCAGCGGGTTGGCGGCGTCCTTGAGCATCATCGACTCACCGGCGCGGCGCGCCGGGCCTTCGAAGTACAGCTTGGTCTGGAAGTAGATGTCCTTGGGTTCGATGACTTTGTTCATGTCTTCGTAGATCGGGTAGGCGTTGTACGCCAGGCCCGTGGTGGCCAGGGCCGCGACACCGGCGGAGTCGACGTTCCAGGAGTCATACTTGGCCTTCTGGGCCACACCCTGGTAGCGCAGCAGGTGGTTCCACATGGCCTCGGCGCCCGACTGCGGGATCGGGAACGGCACGCCGGGCAGCACATTTTCGATGGCCATGCCGTCCTGCAGGGACTTGGCATTGGCGGCATTTTTCAGGGTGTTGTCGAGCAGCACCTTGGGCAACGCCGCGGTGCGGTGGCTCGGGTACACATCGATGTGGAAGCTCGGGAAGCGCTTGGCCAGCTCCACGGTGGTAGCGGTCAGCGAATCCTTGTACTGGTCGACGTTCTTGCCGTCGATCACCAGCAGCGGTTTCTCCGAGGCGAAGGGGTCCGGGCGCAGGGTATCGCCCTGCTTGAAGCCGGCGGGCGGGGTGTTCAGGCCACCCTGGTAGGCCGGGATCGCGCCGTCGGTACTGGCGGCCTTGTCGGCGCCGACCATGGTCAGGTCCTTGCCCAGCCGGGCGACGTCCTGGGCCGGGGCGGCCGCATGGGCACTACCGGCAATAACGACCGCAAGCGAGGCCGACAGCAGGCTATTGAGATACTTCATCGCGTTTCTCCGCTTGTTGTTGTACTAGGAGCTTCAGAAGGTGGTCTTGAACGAGGCCGTGACCATGCCGCGATCTTTCAGCAGCGGTGCAAGCCCAGCCTGCGAAGTGATCTGCCCGGGGATGCACTGGTAGCGCCCGTTGGTGCCCGGGGTGTTGTTGTCGGTGCCGGTTTCGCAGGTATCGAACTTGCCGAAGGAGTCGACGTACTTCAGGTCGAACTTGTACTTCTGGTAGACGTCGGCGGCGATCCCGATCGAGTAGCTGCCGGCGTCTTCGTTACCGCCCAGCTGCACGGCCGAGTTGCCCTTGAGGCCAACGTTGTAGGACAGCGGCAGTGTGATATCGACCCCTGGCAGCGCCTGGAACCAGGTCGGGGTGAAGTTGACTGCCAGGGTGTAGGCGTTGGTGGTGACCTTGTCGACGCCTTCGTAGCTGGCGTCGCCCTTGAAGGTTTGCTCGCCCTTGTCGACGCTGACCAGATGGGTCATGGCGCCTTCCACGGCCAGCGACGAAGCGTTCCACAACGGCGTGGCGCCGAACGACACCAAGCCGTTGAGTACCACATGCAAGGTCTTGCCGCGGGCCAGCCCGGTTTCACCGTGGCCTGGCACTTCGCCGATCAGGTTGGTGCCGCCGGCGGTGCCGGCCAGGGCACCGTACAGCGGCCCGTTGATCGTGGTGAAGTTGCTGATCAGCGGCATGTTTTCGCGGTAGTTGACGTCCAGCCCCACGCTCACCGGACCGACGCTCTTGGCCAGGCTGATGCCGTAGATATCGATATCGTCGGCATAGGCCGTCATGTAGCTAGTGCCTTCCAGGCTGCCCGTGTGCAGGTTGGGGGCATTGATCAGCACCGCGGGGGTCGGGTCGGAGGTATTGCGGTAGTAGAAGCCCAGGGTGCCGTCGAGCCATTCCGGGCTCCACTTGGCCATTACACCGAAGTCGCCGCTGTTGTGCGGGCGGATGTCATGCCCGCGGGGTGCGCCATAGAAGGCACCGGCACCGCCGACTGCGTTGGGCACCGGCAGCCAGAAAATGTCGGCACCGTCGCCAAGCATGTCGTAGGCGCCCATGTAGGTGCCCCCTTCAGGCAGGCGCGAGTTTTCGAATTCGAGAAAGTACTGGGCCGCCAGGGTCAGTTCCGGGTTGATCGTGTAGCTCAGCGACAGCTGCTTGCGCGGCAGGAACAGTTCCTTGGTTTCGGTGCCGGGCACGTTGTACAGCTTGGCCAGGTCCAGTGCCGACTGGCCATAGTTGATGCCGTTGGCGGCGTTGAACAAGGTCTCGCCCCAGTACAGCGAGTGCCAGCCGAGCTTGCCGCTCACCATTGACTCGTCACCGATTTCGGTGCTGTAGAACACAAAGGCATCGAGGAATTCGCCAGACGGGCCGTTGTAGTACCGGTCGCTGTAATTGCTCAGGCCATGGCGCCTGGACGGGCCGCCCTGCAGCACAGTGCCAGCCGGCAGGCCACCGGCCGGGCGCGCCAGCACCAGGTTGCCGGCATTGCCCGCCTGGCCGGGAAACGGGTTGGAATTGGAGCCCACGTCGTCATAAGCGTGGTCGTACCAGCTCGCAGCACTGACACGCATGCCCATGTTGCCCTGGTACACCACGTCCAGTTCGGTCAGCAGGTCGACCCGCTGGGTCACCGCGCTGCCGACGCTGAAGTTCTTGTCACCGTCGTTGAGGTTGGCGGTGCGGGCGACCTTGGCGTTCTGGCCCTCGACGCGCTGGCCGTAGCTGAGCTTGGCGGTGTTGTCGAAGCGCACGTTCCAGTCAGGGTCGGCGAGGTCAAGCTGAAATGCCTGGGCAGCCGGCGCGCCGGCGACCAGCACCAGCGTGGCCAACAGATTGCGGCGGTGAAGGCAGAAGAGAACGTTCTTATTGTTGTTCATGCGGTATCTCTGCTTGGGATGTGCAAGGTGCCAGCAACGATCGGGCGCCGGCCTGACCCTGAGTGCGCGTGCCCCGGGCGGTTTAGCGATCGAGTTGCTGGATCAAGGCCTCGGCGTGTGGCCATGGGCCGAAGCCCGAGGCTGGGTTGAGGTGGCCAACGGCGCCGAGATCGACCAGCTCGCTGCCCCACTCGTCGGCCATGCGGGCGACGGCTTCGAAGCTCGCCAGGTGGTCGTTGCTGCTGGCCGCGACCAGGCTGGGGAATGGCAGCCGGCCGCTTGGCAGGGGTGCCCAGCCGTTGGCGCGCAGGCTGTCGGGGGTGGGATAATTGGCCGGCCAATCGGTATCCAGGTCCGGTGGGGCGGCCAGCAAGGCGCCCTTGATCGGGCGTTGGTAGCGGGCGGCCCAGTGCGCCACCATCAGCACACCGGCGCTGTGCGCGACCAGGATCACCGGGCCGTCAATGCTGGCCAGTTCGCGCTCGATCGCTTCGACGCGGGCGCTGCAACTGAGCTTGTCGGTTTCCAGCGGTGGTACCGAGCGCACCTTGCCCAGGCGCGCTTGCAGCAGGGTTTGCCAATGTTCGGGTACATGGTCGCGCAAGCCAGGCACGATCAGCACGGTTGCGGCGGTTTGCAGTTTTTCCACGTCAGGGCCCTTGCTCTGGTCAACTTGGTCGATTGCCGACTGCTTGAAGCCAGAGTAAAGAGTCGCCCTGCCAGCCGCTTTACATTGCGCGTCACGAACTTTTCAGTTGATGACACGGCTGCCGTGCCGCCCGGCCCCGGGCTCCGCTGCTCGGAAATGGCTTTGCATCTGACGACACAACCGCTATATAAAGACCACCCGCCAGCGCAGCGGAAGCTCATCAAGATCACGTGGAAAACAATAAAATGACCGTGCTCGCCCGTGCTGCAACCCTCACCAATTACCTGGAAGTTTCACGCCATCTGGGCCTCAACGGCCATGGCCTGCTGGCTCAGGCCGGCCTCAGTGCATCGCTGCTGGAAACCCCCGATCAACGCATCCCGGTGGCCGCTGCCATCAACGTGCTGGAGGAGTCGGCGCGGCTGAGCGGCTGCGAAGGCTTCGGCCTGCGCATGGCCGAACTCCGCCAGTTGTCGGACTTTGGCCAGGTCAGCCTGCTGATCAGCCATCAGCACTCGCTGCGCGACGCCCTGCAGGTGATCGTGCAGTACCGCCACCTGCTCAACAACGCACTGGCCATCCACATCGAGGAAATCGGCAAGACGGTGATCATCCGCCAGGAGGTCATCACTGACCAGCCGATGCACAGCCGCCAGGCTATCGAGCTGGCCATCGGCGTGATGCACCGCTTCTGCTCGGCGCTACTGGGCTCGCACTGGCACCCGATCAGCGCCAACTTCACCCACGCCGCCCCCGCTGACTTGGCCATCCACCGGCGCATCTTCGGCTGCAAACTGGAGTTCAACACCGACTTCAATGGCATCGTCTGCTCGGCATCCGACCTGGACACCGCCAACCCCCAGGCCAACGAAGGCATGGCGCGGCTGGCGCAACGTTATGTGGGGTTGCTGCAGGACGAAAACCTGCCATCACTGACGCTGGAAGTGCGCAAGGCGATCTTCCTGCTGATGCCCATGGGCCGCGCCACCATCGAGCACATCGCCCAGACCCAGGGCATGAACGTGCGCAGCTTGCAGCGGCGCCTGGAAGAAGAAGGCGCGACCTTCAGCGAGCTGGTCAACGGCGTACGCCGCGACCTGGTGGTGCGCTACCTGGAAAGCCCTGGCTATTCGCTGGGGCGCATCGCCGACATGCTCGGTTATTCCATGCACAGCTCGTTCACCCGCTGGTTCATCAACCAGTTCGGCCAGCCGCCAGCCACCTGGCGTGCGCAGCATGAGCCGCACACACAAACCAGACGCAACCGCAGCGCCGCCCAGGCGACCACCAGCGCACGCTGACGGCCCTGGGCCTCTGGGCTACAGGCCGACGTGCATCAGGCCCAGCACCAGCAGCACCAGGAACACCGTCTCGCCCACCATCAGCAAAATCGGCTTGATGCCTACGGCGGCCAGCTCCTTGAGCTGGGTTTTCATGCCCAGGGCTGCGATCGATACCACCAGGCACCCACGCGACAGTTCGTTGATACTGCCCTGCACCGCCAGCGGCACCCAGCCGGTGCTGTTGACGCAGGCAAGGATCATGAAGCCGACCGCGAACCATGGCAGCAACGGCGGGCGCTTGCCGGTACTGTCGATACCCTGGCGACGCGCGATCATGGCCGCGACGACGATCACCGGCACCAGCATGGCCACGCGCATCAGCTTGACCACCGTGGCGGTATCACCGGTTTCGGTGGACATGCTGTAGCCGGCCCCCACCACCTGCGCGACATCATGGATGGTGGCGCCGAGGAACACGCCGGCGGCTTGCGGCGACAGGCCCAGGGCATTGGCGATCATCGGGTAGAGGATCATCGCCAGGGTCGACAGCGCCGACACGCCGATCACCGTGAACAGCGTCGCCCGTTCCTTCTGCGGGTGGCTGGGCAGCGCAGCAGCCAGCGCCAGCGCCGCCGAAGCACCGCAGATCGCCGTGGCGCCGCCTGTCAGCATGCCGAACAGGCGCTGGAAGCCCATGGCCTTGGCCGCCACCATCGACACGCCGATGGTCACCACCACCAGGATCACCACCAGCGCCACCGCCTTCCAGCCAAGGCCAGCCATCTGCTCCAGGGTGATGCGCATCCCCAGCAGCGCGACGCCCAGGCGCAGCACGCTGCGCGCGGTAAACTCGATGCCGGCCTTGCACTTGCCGTCCGCGCTCAGAAAGTTCAGCGCCAGCCCCAGCAACAGGGCGAACAGCATCACCGGCGCGCCGTAGTGTTCGGCCAGGAAACTCGCCGCACCCGCGGCGATCAGGCTGACGATCAGGCCCGGGGCCAGGTCGCGCACCCGGTTGTTGACCCAGGCAAACGCCAGCGTGCTCATGCCTCCCTCTCCGCCAGGCCCGACACCGCCAGATGCATGGCCTCCAGCAAGGCCTCGGCCGGCTGCGCACCAACCACTTGCAGCCGGTCATCGAAAACGAAGCACGGCACGCCACGGCCGGCGATGTCGGCGCCGGCACTGACGAACGGCAGGCCATCGCCACGCACGCTGCCGGCCAGGGCCTCGGGGGCAAAGCCGCACTGCTCGGCGATGCACAACAGCGTAGCGCGGTCGCCCAGGTCTTCACCCTGCTTGAAATACGCAGCCAGTAACCGCTCCAGCAGTGCCTCTACCTGTGCTTCATTGCCCAGCTCACTGGCGTGAAGCAACAAGCGATGGGCGTCGGCGGTATTGGGCATGCGCTCGATGCGGCTGAATTCGATCTGCTCGCCGACGGCGCTGGCCGCTTCGCGCACCTGGGCCTGACGTTGCCGCACGGCCTGATCGCTGCCCAGGCGTCGCCGGTAAAACTCGGCGAACGGCTGGCCGTCAAATGGCAGCTCAGGCAACAGTTGCACGCCCTGCCAGGCCAGGTTGACCTCGACCTCTGGCTGCGCTGCCTTGAACTGCACCAGGGCGGCTTGCAATTGCCGGCGGCCTATCAAGCACCACGGGCAGATAAAATCGAAGTACACATCAATCGACAACAAACGCTTCACGAACGGGCCTCCAGTTCTGGCTGGACAGGTGCCTGGGCGGTTTCACCGAGCTGCAGGCGCGCCATGTCCAGGTGATAGTGACGCTTGGCATAAATGAACACCGCTGCTGCGCCGATGCTGATCAACGGCACCAGCTGGAATGCCGACTGCAAGCCGATCAGGTCAGACACCTTGCCGGTGATCAGCGGGCCGGTGGCCAACCCGAGCAGGTTGTTGCACAAGGTCAGCGTGGCAAACGCGGTGCCGTGCACCGTGTAGTGGGTGAGGTTGGCGACCATGGCGCTGGACGGGCCATTGGTGCCGGCGGCGATCATCATGCCCAGGCAAATCAGCACCAGTTGCGGCATGCCCGGCGGCAAGGCAAAGGCCACTGACAGCAGCACACAACTGCCCAGGCAGTAGGCGATGGCCAGGCTGATTTTGTGGTCCGGGCGCTTGCGCCCCATGCGGTCGCAAAGCATGCCGCACAGCACGATGCCCACCCCGCTGCACAGCACGATAATCGCAGCCACGGCGCCGGCGCGGTCAGTGCTCATGGCGTAGTAGCGGTTCAGGTAGCTGGGGAACCACACGATCACCGTGCCACCGACGAACAACTGCAAACCGCTGCCGACATAGGCGCTGATGACCGAGCGGCTTGAATACAGGGTACGCAGTGGCCGCATTGCCTTGAGCGCAGCCTTGTCGGGCGTTGCCGCCAGGCCTTTGGGGGCAATGCGCGCCTCGCGCACGATGAGCGGATACAGCAGCGCCAGCGCCAAACCAAAGAAGGCCATGCCGGCGAATGCCCAGCGCCACCCCAGGTGCTGGGCCATCACACCGCCCAGGCCCATGCCCAGTACCGAACCGAACATGCCACCGGCCATGAACGAGCCGGCCAGGGTGGCGCGCATCTCACGCGGGAACACCGCCACCACCACGGCAATACCGACGCTGCCGTAGGCCGCCTCGCCGACACCAACCAGAAAGCGTGCGATGAACATCTGCTGGTAGTTTTCCGCCAGGGCGCAACCCAAGGTCGCCAGGCTCCACATCACGGCCATGAACGTCAGGCTCTTGATCCGGCCAATGCGGTCGGCCAGCAACGACAGGGGGAAGGTCAGCAAACCGACCATCAGCGCGACGATGCCGCTGAGCAGCCCCAGCTGGCTGTCGCTGAGCTGCCATTCCTGCTTGAGCAGCGGGAATACGGCGTTGAGCACTTGCCGCGACATGTAGTCGGAAATCAGCAGGCCGAAGGTCAGGGCGAAAACGATCCAGGCGTAGCGCCGTGGAATGCCGAGCGAAGTATCAGTGCCTGGTTCTGCCGCACTGGCGTGATAGGTGGCCATGCTGCCTCCTCGGATATCTGAGTTTTATTGTTGTTATTGCTTACAGGCTATCGCGTAGCGATTGGGGCCGCATTGCGGCCCCAACGTGTCTGGCGGGTCAGAAAGTCGCATCCCCCATGATCCCGGCGCGCTCCATCTTGCGGTGGCAGGCGGGGTAATCCATGACGGCGTAATGCTGGGTACTGCGGTTGTCCCAGATGGCAATGCTGTTGGGCTTCCAGCGCCAGCGCACCTGGTACTCGGGGATGTAGGCCTGGCTGATCAGGTAGCGCAGCAATTCGCCCGCGCCGGGGTTGGCGTCCTGGCCGAAACGCACGCGCTCGGGGGTGTGGTAGTTGCTGAAATGGGTGGCGAAGGCGTTGACGAACAGCACCTTCTCGCCGGTTTCCGGGTGGGTACGCACCACCGGATGCTCGGCATCGGGAAAGAGGGCCTTGAGGGCAAGGCGCTTTTCGATCGGCATGGCGGCGCCGAAGCTGGCCTCGATGCTGTGCCGGGCACGCAGGCCCTCGATGCGCGCCTTGATCTCGGTAGGCAGGTTGTCGTAGGCCAGCACCATGTTGGTCCACAGGGTGTCGCCGCCCACCGCAGGGCTTTCCACGCAGCGCAGCACGCACCCCATCGGCGGTGCTTCACGCCAGGTGGCATCGGTGTGCCAGGCATTTTCATAGCGGTCTACCGGCGTTTCCGGCGATTTGTAGATCCGCACCAGGCCGGGGTGGTCCGGGTCGCTGCCGACCACGGGGTGGTCCTCCAGCTCGCCAAAGCGGCGGGCGAACGCCACGTGGTCGGCGCGGCTGATGTCCTGGTCGCGCAGGAACAGCACCCGGTGCTTGAGCAACTGGGCACGGACCTCTGCAAACAGGCCGTCATCATGAATCGCATCGGCCAGCCTGACGCCAAGCAGTTCAGCACCGATGGCGCAGGTCAATTGTTCGACTTGCATGGCAGTGCCCTCCTCAGATGACGAAGATCGACGAACCGGTGGTCTTGCGCGACTCCAGATCACGGTGCGCCTGAACTGCGTCCTGCAAGGCGTAGTGCTGGTTGATCTCGATCTTGATGCGGCCACTGGCCACATGGCCGAACAGCTCGCCTGCCAGGGCGGCTTTCTCAGCCGGGTCGGCGATATAGTCGGCCAGTGCCGGGCGGGTCAGGAACAACGAGCCCTTCATCGCCAGGATCTGCGGGTCGAACGGTTCGATGGTGCCAGAAGCGGTGCCCACGCAGACCATCAGGCCACGGCGCTTGAGCGAGTCCAGCGAGCCCATGAAGGTAGTGCGCCCGACGCTGTCGAACACCACGTTGACGCCAACCCCATCGGTCAGCTCGCGCACGCGCTTGGCCACGTCTTCGTGGCTGTAGTTGATGGTGTGGTCGCAACCATGGGCACGCGCCAATTCGGCCTTGGCGTCGGTGGACACGGTACCGATCACGGTCAGCCCCAGCAGCTTGGCCCACTGCGAGACGATCAAGCCGACACCACCCGCAGCGGCGTGCAGCAGGATGCTGTCACCCGGTTTGAAGTCGTACAGGCGACGCATCAGGTACGAGGCCGTGAGGCCGCGCATGGTCATGGCCGCGGCCGTTTCGAACGCGATGGTTTCCGGCAGCTTGATCAGCGGCGCGGCAGGGATCAGGCGCTCGGTGCTGTAGGCGCCGAGGGTATTCATGAAGCCGGTGTAGGTCACCCGGTCGCCGACCGCTACGTCGCTGACCCCCTCGCCCACCGCCTGGACCACGCCGGACGCTTCCACGCCCATGCCGTTGGCCAGCGGGATCGGGTAGGTGCCGTTGCGGAAATAGGTGTCGGCGTAGTTCAAGCCGACCGCCACGTGCCGCAGGCGCACCTGCCCAGGGCCCGGTTCGCCGACTTCGACGTCTTCGTAGCGCAGGACCTCAGGCCCTCCGGTTTCGTAGAAACGTACCGCTTTGGCCATGCCAATCTCCCTTCTTGTAGTTTTTGTTGAACAGCAACATGCGTCTTGAAGGGCAATTTAGGCCGTTGCGCAATACGCCGCTTATCATCGGACGACAACGGTTTTTCAGTTCATGACAGCGCCCCCGGTTTCAGTGCCGGGGCGCGGCTGGCATGGCTCAGAACGCCGAAATACCGCCATCCACGGCGATCGCCTGGCCGGTCATGTAGCTGTTTTCACGGGCGCACAGCATCAGCATGGCCGCCACGATTTCGTCGGGGGTACCCAGGCGCTTCATCGGCGAGCCCTGGGCGAGAAACGCCTGTTCCTCGCCCACATCGCTCCCGGTAACCATGGGCGTGGCGCTGTAGAACGGGCACAGCGCATTGACGCGGATGCCTCGGCGGGCGTATTCGACCGCTGCGGTTCGGGTCAGCCCGACCACCGCATGCTTGGCCGCCGCATAGGCGGCCAGCTTGGGCGCACCGCCGAGCCCGGCCATGGAGGCGATGTTGAGGATCACCCCGCCGCCTTGCGGCAACATCTGGCGCAGCTGTTGTTGCATGCAGAAGAAGACGCCCTTGGTGTTGACCGCGTGGCTGCGGTCCAGCTCTTCTTCGGTGGTGTCGACGAAGCGCTTCATCGGCATAAGTATCCCGGCGTTGTTCACCCCCACATCGAGGCGGCCGAAGGTGGCCATGGCCGCGTCCACCAGCGCCTTGACCTGCACCTCACGGGTCACGTCGCACGGCACCGCCAGCACTGTGGCGCCGGCCTCGCGCAAGGTGCCGGCCACCCGCTCCAGGCCCGTCACGTTGCGGTCGCCGAGCACCAGGTGGGCGCCCAACCCGGCCAGGCGCTCGGCCAACAATGCGCCAAAACCGCTGGCGGCGCCGGTGATCATCACCACCTGGTTGCGATAGCTGTCCAGGTTCATCCGGCCACCCCCGGCGCGGTACGGGCGAGGATCTTCTTCGCCAGGCTCATGCGGTGCACTTCGTTGGGGCCGTCATAGATGCGGAAACTGCGCGCATCGCGGAAAATCCGCTCGACGATCGACTCGCCGGTAACGCCCTGCCCGCCGAGCACCTGCACACAACGGTCGATCACCCGCCAGATGGCCTCGGAGCTGAGCACCTTGGCCATGCTCGACTCGAAGTTGCCGCGCTCGCCCTGGTCCAGTACCCAGGCGCAGTGCCAGATCGACAGGCGCGTGGTGTGCAGGTCCATATCGTTGTCGGCGAGCATGAAGCCTACGCCCTGATGCTCGCCCAGCGGCTTGCCGAACGATACCCGGTGGTTGGCGTAGCGGCAGGCTTCGTCATGGGCACGACGGGCCTGGCCGAGCCAGCGCATGCAATGAGTCAGGCGCGCCGGGGCCAGGCGCACCTGGGCGTAACGGAAACCTTTGCCCACTTCGCCCAGCACATCGCTGGCGGGAATGCGCAGGTTGTCGAAGCGCAGCACCGCGTGGCCGCCGGCGAAACAGCTGTCGAGCGAGTCCATCATGCGCTCGAGGATGAAACCGGGGCGGTCGGTGTCGGTGAGGAACATGGTCGCGCTGCCGTCTTCCATGCGCGCCATGATGATTGCCACTTGCGCGCCTTCGGCACCGGTGATGAACCACTTCTGGCCGTTGATGATGTAGTCGTCGCCGTCGCGTACGGCCTGGGTGGTGAGCATCGAAGGATCGGAGCCGGCGCCCGGGCTTGGCTCGGTCATGGCGAAGCAGGAGCGGATCCGGCCCTGCACCAGCGGCTTGAGCCAGCGGTCTTTTTGCGCAGGCGTTGCCACTTGTTCCATCAGGTGTATGTTGCCTTCGTCGGGGGCATGGATGTTCAGGGCTACCGGCCCAAGCGGCGAATAGCCGGCCTCTTCAAAGATGATCGCCTTCTCGATGTGGCTCAGTCCCAGCCCGCCCATCTCACGCGAGGCATGCGGAGTCAGCAGGCCGTGTTCACGGGCGCGCTCGATCAGCACCTGGCGCAGCTCGGGCGACGGACCGTGGGGGGTCTGGCGCCGGTCGCGCTCCAGGGGGATGACGACGTCAGCGACGAACTGCCGTACTTTGGCTTGCAGGGCAGTCAACTCGGCAGACAGGGCGAAATGCATGGCGGTATTCCTTAGCAGGGTCATCAGGGTCAGGCGAGCAGGCGACGTGGGTCGATGGAGGCGTGCACATGCTCCATGACGGTCTGGTCGATCGTTGCCTTGGCAGGGTCGTAGGCTGAGTAGTTGAGGGTGCGGATGTAGGCACGCAGCGCCTGCGGGCCCGCCATGTCGATGTCGACGATGTTCAGGCAGGCCGGGTCTTGCTCGAAGGCAGCCAAGGCACCAAGGCCGGCGCCGCAGGCCCAGGCCAGAAGAATGCGGTTGACCGCATCGTGGCTGACCAGCAGCAGCGCGTTCCAGTCAGGTGCTTCCAGCAACTGCTGGAAGCTGCCCAGCACGCGTTGCTGGAACGCGGCCCAAGGCTCACCGCGCAAGAAGGCTGCGTCGGGGTGATCGGCGAGCTGGTAGGCCTGGGCCACTTCACGGTGCAGGTATTCACGGGGGATTTCCCGCAAGCGGCCGGCACGGATCTCACGAAACCCGGCGTGCTCTTCCACAGGCTGGACGCGGCCGCCCAGGAGCTGGTCGAGGGTTTGCCGGGTGCGCGGGTAGTCTGAGCACACGGCGCGGTCGAATGGCGTGTGCGCCAGCACCTGCCCCAGCGCCTGGGCCTGGGCTACGCCGTTGGCCGACAACGCCACGCTGCGCGGGTCGAGGGGACGGCCGCTGGTGTCGAAGTAGTCGACATGGCCATGGCGGACCAGGTAGCAGCGGCGGCGGCGCACCGGCTGGGCAGGCTGTTCAGTCATGGGCCAATACCTTGGGGTTGGTGATGCTCAGTTGTGCACGGTTGATGGTGCGCAGTGCCGCCAGCAGGTGGGCGCGGGGCTCGCCGGCCTGGTCGAAGGCACCCAAGCGAATACGCTGGGCGAGTTCGCTGCGGGCTTGCTCGAGCGAGGCCTGGCCTTGCACCAACCCGGCCATAGCCTGGCGTTCGATGTCGGCACAGGCCGCACCCTGGGCAGCCTCGCGGCTGGCGATCAGCAAGGCGCTGGCCACCATCCGCGCCTCGTAGTGCAAGTGTGCCGGCAATGCGGGCAACAACTGTCTGAGCAGGGCGTCACGCGCCGTCAGCAGCAAGTCCTGGGCATCGGGCGGGTTCATGCGCGGCCTCCTTGGGTGAGCAACAGCAGTTCCTGTTCGAGCTCGCTGACCATGCGCCCGGTCAGCGCCAGTTCCAGCGAGCGTTGCTGGCCTGAGGCATGGCGTTCGGCCTGCTGCAGGGCGATCACCGCCCAGCGCAGGTGGGCCATGACCTGCCAGAAACGCAGCGTTTCGCTGTCCAGGTCGAGTGGCGAGACGCTGCGGTAGCCGGCGAGCAGGTCGTCCAGGCGGCCGATGCCGCCCGCCGCCAGGTCCGGCCGGGCAAACCGCCAGCAGCGTGCGGTGAACCAGCCCAGGTCTTCGCGGGGGTCGCCCCAACCGGCAAATTCCCAGTCCAGCACGCCGCAGAGCTCACCTTCCTCGACCATGTAGTTGCCTGTGCGGTAGTCGCGGTGGATCAGGCAAGTGGCAAGGGGGGCAGGCTTGTTCAGCTCGCACCAGCGCAGGCCCCATTCGATGATCGGGTGGCTACCCGGCAAGGCATCGAGGAACAGGCGGTACTGGTCGACGCTGGCCTGCACGGCATCGGCCACCGGTGCAGGCAGGAACGCCAGCGCCGATTGCGGCGGGCGCAGCTGGTGCAAGCGTGCGAGGTTGGCCCCAAGCGCCCGGCACAGCCCCGGGTCGCCCTCGGGGGCGCCTTGGCTGCTGGTCAAGTGGTGGCCGCCAGCGTGGCCGGCCAGGGCCTGCATGATGAAGAAATCGCGCCCGATCACTTGTGGCATCTGGCACAGCCACAGTGGCTCGGGCACCTTCACACCCACTTGGTGAGCGGCGCTGAGCACGGCGAACTCCTGCGCGCGGCTCATGCTGGCGGCCACGGCGGAAGCCGCATCGGTACGCAGTACCCAACGTTGCGGCACACCGGCAACCTCGGCCTTGATCAACCAGTTCTCCTGGATGGCGCCACCCGACAATCGCTCGCTATGGGTAATGCGCACCGGCTGGCCGTGAAGGCGCTCCTGTAAATAGGCAGACAGCACCTCATGGGCGTCTGCGACGTCGATGCGAGCACTGGATTGCTGCGCTAAATGACTGCTTGGCATGGTCGGTCCAACTCACTGTTCACGAGTGCCGTGGCTCTAAGCAAGATGGTTGCCAGCTTCCTATGAATTAAATATTCGCTTAAAAATCAATAAGTTGTATCTAATCTTTCAGCGCACTCAACGCCATTCAAATCAAACTTGAACAGCGCCATTGCACAGCTGAAACCGCCGTTCAATTCTGCACAGCAAGCCACTGCCCTCCCCCAGCAGAATTTCCCCGCGCCGGGCGTGCGCTCGGCTAGGATGTCTGGCCAAACCGATGGAACCTGCTAGCCATGCATCTTCCCGCGCTCAAACCGAACCAGCTTCGCCCGCCCGCCGAGCCGACCAGGGGGGTGGTGCGAGCGCGGCTGCTCGACCAGTTGGCCAACGCCCTGGACGAAGGCAGCGTCGTGCTCCTGCAAGCACCGCTGGGCTATGGCAAGAGCACACTGCTTGGCCAGTTCACCCGCAGCCTGGCCGGGCCTTGGGCATGGCTGCGCCTGACCCGCGCCGAGAACCAGCCACTGGCCCTGCTGCTGCACCTGCACGCTGCGCTGCAACTGCCTGCGCAACAACGCGATACACCGCAGGCCGAGCACCTGTGGAGCCTGATTCTGGCCGACCTGGAGGCCCGCCAGGCGCCGCTGACGCTGCTGCTCGACGACCTGCACCTGCTCAACGCCGCGCCCGCCTGGCAGTACCTGGACACGCTGCTGCATGACCCGCCGCCTGCGCTGCGCCTGGTCGCCGCCAGCGAAGGACCGCCCCCGCTGCCGCTGGCCCACTTGCGCCGCGAGGGTCGGTTGATTGTGCTGGGCGCCCGTGACCTGGCCCTGGACAGCGAAGAGACGCGCCAGTTGGCACAGGCCCGGGACGTCAACCTGGGCAGCGATGCGCTGTACCAGCTGCGCGCCGGCAGCGAAGGCTGGCTTAGCGGTGTGCTGTTCTGGTTCGAGGCCTACCGCGAGGCGCTGCACAGCACCGGCCAGGCCCCCGCTGACCTGCGCCCGATCACCCGCCAGGCCTATGCCCATGCCCGGCAGTTTCTTGAGGAAGAACGGCTGCAGCGCTTGCCCGTGCCGTTGCGGATATTTCTGGAACACACCGCCGTGGCCCAGGTGTTTGATGCAGGCCTTGCCAGCGAACTGGCCGCCGATGCCGACGTGCCCGCCGCGCTGCGCCAGCTGCAGCGCCTGGACCTGATCATCGAAGTCCCCCAGGGCAGCCACGCCGAGTACCGCTACCACCCTGCCCTGCGCAACAGCCTCTACCAACGCCTGGAACAACGCGACCCCCAACGCCTGCGCCAGCTGCACCGCCAGGCTGCCAGCTGGCTGCTAGCCCAGCGCCGCTACACCGAGGCGATCTACCAGTTCGGCCGGGCACGCGACCTGGATGCCGTGCTCAACATCGTCGACCGGCACGGTTTCGAGCTGCTGCGCGAGGGCAAGGTCAACACCCTGGTCGATGTGCTCGACGAGGTCGCTGGCCACGCTGGCAACGACAGCTTCACCTTGGCGGTGACCGAGGCCTCCACGGTGATGGTCACCAACGATATCGCCCAGGCCTGCCAGTGCCTGCACCAGCTACACGCCTTGCAGCGCCGCCAGGCAGTGCCGCGCCACCCCGAGCGGGTGCAGCAGACGGTAATGTTCTTGCGCAGCCGCCTGGCCTACCTGGGCGGCAACCTGGGGCACGCCCTGGCCCTCGCGGCGCGGGCACTGCAGCGGTTTCCCCAGCACAACGCAGCGCGCTCGGTGCTGTATTTCGACCGCGCCAACTGCCTGGCGGCGCTCGGCCAACTGGAGCAGGCCCACACCGAAGGCAGCCGCGCCCTACGCGAGCTGCAGGGCTTTGGCCTGAGCGGCTACACCAACCTGCTGCAACTGTTGCTGGCGCAGATCGAACTGGCCCAGGGTGCCAACGATGCTGCCTGGGCGCGCCTGCAAGGCATGGCCGAGCTGCCTGCCGCCGGCAGTTCGGGGCGCTTCTATGAACTGTTCCGCCACCTGGGCAAAGGCCTGGCACTGCTGCAAGCCAACCGCCTGGCCCAGGCACGCCAAGCCCTGGCCCAGGCCGAGGTGCTGGCACTGGGCTTCCCCCACAGCGCTGCGCTGCCCTGGGTGTTTCACCACCAGGCATGCCTGCACTGGGCGCTGGGCGAGACCGGCCAGGCCAGGGCACGCTGGGCAGAGGTACGCCGGCTGGCCCGCCAAAACCGTTTGCTTACCCTCTACCGCCAGGCCGGCGCCTGGCTCGCGCGCCTGGCCTTGCGCGACAATGACCAGGACTACCTGCCCGACTGGCTCGACCAATGGCACTGGTGCCGGCGCCAATATGGCGAGCAACTCTTACCGGAAGAGTGGCTTGCCTATGCCTGGGTGCAACGCCACCTCGGCCAGCGCGACAAGGCCTGGCAGATCCAGCAGAGCTTGCAGGCTCAAGCGCAGGCCCAAGGCAACCGCCGCCTGCTGGTCGACGCACTGCTGCTCCACGCTGCCCTGCTACAGGACCGTGGCGCCCGCGACGACGCCCTGCTCAGCCTCGAACAGGCGCTGCAACTGGCCTGCACCTACGGCTTCGGCCAACTGCTGCAGTATGAAGGTGACGTCTGCCTGGAGGCCCTGCGCCAACTGCTGCTGCCCCAGGTGCGCCAACGCCTGGGCCTGCAGGCCCCAGCGCCCTTGCGCGAGCACCTGAATGCCCTGTTCCGGCCATTGCTGGCAAACAAGGAAAACGTGGAAAGCGCCCTGATCGTGCCGCTCTCGCGCCGTGAGCTGGAAGTGCTGCAGCGCATGGCCCGCGGGCAGAGCAACGGGCAGATCGCCGAGGCGATGTTCATCAGCCTTAGCACGGTCAAGACCCACATCAACAACCTGTTCCGCAAGCTCGACGTGGCCGACCGCGACAGCGCCCTGTGTTCGGCGCGCGAACTGCAACTGCTGGGCTGACCTCCACCTGGCCCTCGCCGCGATTCCACCCGCCATTCCACCCCGGGGTGGACGCGGTGCCCGGGCCTGCCTGTTACAACATGCCGAGTCCACCCAGCCAGGAGTTCGGCATGCCCAGCTACACCGCCCCATTGCGCGATATCACCTTTGTTGCCCAAGAGCTGCTCGGCCTGAGCCGCCACTACCAACAACTGACTGGCTGTGAAGCCCCGGACGCGGCTACCTTCGCCGCCATCGTCGAAGAAGGTGCCAAATTCGCCGAACAGCAGCTGGCCCCGCTCAACGCCGTGGGCGACCAGCACGGCTGCCAGTGGCAGGACGGCAAGGTCACCACCCCGCCCGGCTTTGCCGATGCCTACAAACGCTTCGCCGACAACGGCTGGCTGGGCCTGGACAAGAACCCGGCCTTCGGTGGCCAGGGCCTGCCGCCGTCGCTGGGGTTCGTCAACTACGAGATGGTGTGCAGCGTCAACCACGCCTGGGGCATGTACGGCAACCTCGCCGGAGGCGCCATCAGCACCCTCAGCGAGCACGCTGACGAAGCCCTGCAGCAGCGCTTGCTGCCACCGATGATCGCCGGCCGCTGGGGCGGCACCATGTGCCTGACCGAAGCCCACTGTGGTTCGGACCTCGGCCTGCTGCGTACCAGCGCCAAGCCTCAAACCGACGGCACCTACCAGGTCAGCGGCAGCAAGATGTTCATCTCCGCCGGTGAGCACGACATGACCGAAAATATTATCCACCTGGTGCTGGCGCGCATCGAAGGCGCGCCGGCGGGGGTCAAAGGCATTTCGCTGTTCGCCGTGCCGAAGATCCAGGTCGATGCCCAAGGCCAGCTTGGCGCGCCCAACGGTGTGAGCTGCGGCTCCATCGAGCACAAGATGGGCATCCACGGCAACGCTACCTGCGTGCTCAACTTCGACAGCGCCACAGGCTACCTGCTGGGCGAGGCCAACCGTGGCCTGAACGCCATGTTCACCTACATCAACGAGTCGCGCCTGGCGGTGTCCCAGCAGGCCCAGGCTCACGCCGAAGCGTCGTTCCAGGGTGCCTTGGCCTATGCCCGGGACCGCGTGCAGATGCGCGCCACACCCCGCCTGCGCAGTGACCAGCCAGCCGACCCGATCATCGGCCATGCCGATGTACGGCGCATGCTGCTGACCCAAAAAGCCTTTGCCGAAGGTGGCCGCATGCTTGCCTACACCTGCGCCAAGGGCGTCGACCAGTTGCACCACGGCGCCAGCGCCGGCGTGCGCGAGGCGGCGGCACGCCGCCTCGCGCTGCTCACGCCGATTGCCAAAGGCTTCCTCACCGAAACCGGCAACGAGGCCGCGCAACTGGGTATTCAGGTATTCGGTGGCCACGGCTACATCCGCGAGTGGGGCATGGAGCAGATTGCACGCGACGTGCGCATCACCGCGATTTACGAAGGTACCAACACCATCCAGGGCCTCGACCTGCTGACCCGCAAGGTGCTCGCCGATGGTGGCGAAGCCCTGGGCGAACTGCTCAGTGAAATCGAAGACTTCACCCAGAGCACAAGTGCCCCGACCCACCTGGCCCAGGCCCTGCTCAAGCAAGTGATTGCCTGGCGCGAAGTCAGTGCCTGGCTGAGTGACGCCAGCGCAGGCGATGCCAACCTGATCGGCGCCAGCGCCTACGACTACCTGATGCTCAGCGGTTACACCCTGCTCGGCTACCTCTGGCTGCGCGCTGCGTGCGTGGCCGAACGGGCACTGGCTGCCGGCAGCGACGAGGCGGCCTTCTACCAAGGCAAGCGCGAGACCGCACGCTTCTACCTGCAACGCCTGCTGCCACGCGCCAACCTGCACGAAACGCTGATTCGCACCGGTAGCAACAACCTGATGGACATCAGCGAGGCCGCATTCGCCCGCTGATATCAGCGCGCCGGTCAAAACCCCGGCAAGCGGCGCTTTACCCTGTGGGAGCGGGCTTGCCCGCGAAGAAAACACCGCGGTGCATGGCACCGGCTTCGCCGGTGTTCGCGGGCGAGCCCGCTCCCACCGGGTCGGGCGTGCGCCCACGGCCCACTAACAGGAAGGTTACCCCATGCAACTCATCGACTATCGCCGCGAAAACCAACTGGCCCTGATCGGCCTGCGCCACGCGCCGGTCAACGCCCTTGGCCATGACTTGCGCCAGGCACTGATGCAGGCCTGCAGCCGGGCCGCTGCTGACCCCGAAGTGCAGGCCATTATCCTGCACGGTGAGCAACTGCCGTTCAGTGCCGGTGCCGACATCAGCGAGTTCGGCAGCCCACGCACCTGGGAGGCGCCGGCACTGCCCGAACTCCTCGATGCCCTGACCCGCATCGAAAAACCCCTGATTGCCGCCATCGACGGGGTGGCCCTGGGCGGCGGCCTGGAACTGGCCCTGGCTTGCAGCCATCGTCTGGCTACCGCCACCGCACGCCTGGGGCTTCCCGAAGTCCGCCTGGGCCTGCTGCCCGGTGCTGGCGGCACCCAGCGCCTGCCGCGCCTTATCGGCGTGGCCCCGGCGTTGGAGATGATGCTCAGCGGCGACCCGATCGATGGCCGCCAGGGCCTTGCCCTGGGTCTGATCGATCGCCTGGTCGAAAGCCGACAGGACTTACTCGAAGCAGCCTGCACTTTGGCTCGCGAGCAACTGGCCCAACCGGCCCTGCCAAGCGCCCCTGCAACACCTTTGGCCGACGGCCTGGAAAGCGACTTCTTCGCCAGCCGCGAGGCACAGCTGATCGCCCGCAAGCCCGGCCAGACTGCGCCCCTGCGCGTGCTCGCCGCGGTCCGCGCCGCCTGCGAGATGCCCCTGGCCGAGGGCCTGGCCCGCGAGCAGGTACTGTTCCGCGAAGCCCTGCAAGACCCACAGGCCACCGCCCTGCGCCACCAGTTCTTCGCCGAGCGCGAGGCGCTGCGCGTACCCGGCATCGACGCCAGCACGGCGCTGCGCGGCATTGACCGGGTAGCGGTGATCGGCGCCGGCACCATGGGCGCCGGCATCGCCATGAACTTTATCAACGCCGGTATCCCGGTACGCCTGCTGGAGCTCAAGCCCGAAGCGCTGGACCGGGGCCTGGCGCAGATCCGCAAGACCTACGAAGGCAGCATCAAGCGCGGCAAGCTTGGCGCCGAGCAGCTCGATCAACGTATGAACCTGCTGCAAGGCACCCTCGACTACGCCGACCTGGCCGACGCCGACCTGGTGATCGAGGCGGTGTTCGAGGACCTGTCGATCAAGCAGCAGGTGTTCCGCACCCTGGACCGGGTGTGCAAGTCGGGCGCGATTCTCGCCAGCAACACCTCGACCCTTGACGTCGACCGCATCGCCGCCTGTACCCGCCGACCGCAGGACGTGGTCGGCCTGCATTTCTTCAGCCCGGCGAACGTCATGCGCCTGCTCGAAGTGGTGCGCGGCCGGCTGACGGCGCCCGACGTGCTGGCCACCACGTTGCAGGTCGCCAAGCGCATCGGCAAATTGCCGGTGGTGTCGGGCGTGTGCTTTGGCTTCATCGGCAACCGCATGCTCGAACCCTATGCCCGCGAAGCCCACCGCCTGGTGCTTGAAGGCGCCTCGCCAGCCCAGGTGGACAAGGTCCTCACCGGCCTGGGCCTGGCCATGGGCGTGTTCGCCATGTACGACCTGGCCGGCATTGATGTCGGCTACCTGGTGCGCCAGGCACGGCGCAGTGAAATCGCCCACGACCCGAGCTACTTCCGCCTGGCCGACGAACTCTACAGCCTGGGCCGCTACGGCCAGAAGAGCGGGCGCGGGTTCTACCGCTACGAAGGCCGCGAACGCATCGAAGACCCGGAAGTGGAGCAGATTGCGGTGCAACTGGCGGCCAGGCTGGGCATCACCCGGCGCACCATCAGCGACGCCGAAATCCACGACCGCTGCCTGTTCATGCTGATCAACGAGGGCCTGCAGGTGCTCGATGAAGGCATTGCCCTGCGCAGTGGCGACATCGACCTGGTGTGGACCAACGGCTACGGCTTCCCGGCCTGGCGTGGGGGCCCACTGCACTATGCCCGCGAGCTCGGCCTGGACAACGTGCTGGCGGGCATCGAGCAACAGCGCGAAGCGCTCGGCGCCTATGGCCACATGTGGCTACAGCCAGCCCCGTTGCTGCGGCGCCTGGCTTCCAGTGCGAAGTTGCGCACGGCCAGCCTATGAGCCGTTCTCCCCTGTTCATCAAGGAACCCCGGACATGAAAGAAGCCGTCATTCTCTCCACCGCCCGTACCCCGATCGGCAAGGCCTTTCGCGGCGCGCTGAACAACACCCGCTCGCCGAGCCTGGCCGCGCAGGCCATCCAGGCGGCGGTGGTCCGCGCCAGCATCGCCGGTGATGAAATCGAAGACCTGATAATGGGTACCGCGATGCCCTCCGGCACCGCTGGCTGGAACCTGGGCCGCATGAGCGCGCTGGCTGCCGGCCTGCCGGTGTCGGTCAGCGGCCAGACCCTGGACCGCCAGTGCGCCTCCGGGCTGATGGCAATCGCCACCGCCGCCAAACAGATCATGGTCGATGGCATGCAGGTGACCGTCGGCGCCGGCCAGGAAAACATCAGCGCGGTACAGGCGCGTAACCTGGAATGGGCATTGGCCGAGCAGGACAGCCGCGTGATTCAACGTGTCCCACATGCCTACATGCCGATGCTGCAGACTGCCGAGCACGTGGCCAAGCGCTATGGCATCAGCCGCGACGCCCAGGACGCCTACGCCCTACAGTCACAGCTGCGCACCGCCGCCGCCCAGCGCAACGGGTTGTTCGAGACCGAAATCGTGCCCGTGACAGCGCAGCAGTTGATCAAAGACAAGCAGACCGGCGAGGTCAGTTACCGCGAGGTGACCCTGACGCAGGACGAAGGCAACCGCCCGCAGACACGCCTGGAGGACCTGACCGGCTTGAAACCCGTGCTCGAAGGCGGCTGCATCACCGCCGGCAATGCCAGCCAGCTGTCCGACGGTGCCAGCGCCTGCGTACTGATGAACGCGCGCCTGGCCGAGCAGCGCAACCTTGAGCCGCTGGGCCTTTACCGGGGCATCGCGGTGGCCGGCCTGGCCCCGGAAGAGATGGGCATTGGCCCGGTATACGCCGTGCCGCGCCTGCTCAAGCAGCATGGGCTGAAGGTGGGCGACATCGGCCTGTGGGAACTCAACGAAGCGTTCGCCTGCCAGGTGCTGTATTGCCGCGACAAGCTGGGTATCGACCCCGCGCGGCTGAACGTCAACGGCGGCGCCATCGCCATCGGCCATCCCTATGGCATGAGCGGTGCGCGGATGGTCGGGCATGCCTTGCTCGAAGGCAAACGGCGCGGGGAGCGGTTCGTGGTTGTGACCATGTGCGTGGGCGGTGGCATGGGTGCCGCCGGCCTGTTCGAAGTACTTTGACCAAGGGCCGACAGCATGCTTGCAAACACATTTTCCTTGACTGGCAAGACCGTGCTGGTCACCGGGGCCTCCAGCGGCCTGGGCGCGCATTTCGCACGCCTGGCCCAGGCTGCTGGCGCCCGGGTGGTGCTGGCAGCGCGCAGGGTCGAGCGCCTGCAGGCGCTGGCCGAAGCACTGCAGGCCAACGGCGGTGAAGCACTTGCCGTGGCACTGGACGTGACCCGCCGCGACAGCGTCGAGCAGGCCTTCGACCAAGCCGAGGCACGCTTTGGCGTGGTCGACGTGATCATCAACAATGCCGGTATCGGCGACCCCGGGCGCTTTCTCGATATGAGGGAGCAGGACTGGCAACGCATGCTCTCGACCAACCTCGACGGTGTGTTTCATGTTGCCCAGTGCGCAGCCCAGCGCCTGGTCAAGGCCGGGCAGCCAGGCAGCATCGTCAACATCGCCTCGATCCTCGGCCTGCGGGTCGGCAGCGGCCTGAGCCACTACTGCACGGCCAAGGCCGCCGTGGTGCAACTGACCAAGGCCATGGCACTGGAGCTGGCCCGCTACCGGATCCGCGTCAATGCCATTGCCCCAGGCTACTTCAGGACCGAGATGAACGAAGACTACTTCGACAGCGAGGACGGTCAGGGTTACATCAAAAACCACGTGCCGATGCGCCGCCTGGGGCAACTGCACGAACTGGACGGCCCTTTGCTGTTGCTGGCCAGTGATGCCGGCGCATTCATGACCGGCAGCATCGTGGCCGTGGATGGCGGGCACCTGGTAAACCCTCTGTAATGCCCCAATTGCTGTAGACAAGGAGCCTGTATGCCCGTCACCGCTTACCTGCCCCGCGTGGTTGCGCTGGTTACCCACCTGCATCGCCCCGCCGCTCCCAGCCGCATGGCGCAACTGATCGAGCAAGTAAGCGCCGACTACCGGCAACAAGCCCGTATAGAGGTCATCGAAACCAGCCTGGCCGACCTGCTGCCACTGGCGCGCAAGCTGGAAAGCCACCAGCAGGCAGACGTCATTCTGTGTTCCGGGGCTGCCGCCGATTACTTGCGACATCACCTGATTACCTCGGTGCGAACCCTGCACCTGGGCGAGTTCGACCTGATCCGTGCCCTGGTGCAGGCCCGCGACCGGGCCAGCCGGGTGGGTATCCTCAGTTTCGCCCAGCCGTACCCGGAACTGGCGGCGATGCAGGCGCTGTTCACCCTGCAGATTCGCGAACACACCTACACCAGCCTGGAGCAGGCCCGGGATCAGGTCGAACGCTTGGTCGCGGATGGCTTCGAGGTGATCATCGGCTCGCCAACGGTATGCCAGTTGGCCGACGCCGCGGGTGCCCAAGGCGTGCTGGCGCTGGATGCCGAAAGCCTGCGCCATACATTCGACAGCCTGGTGACCCTGAGTGCCAAGGCTGGTGAGCCCCCCACACACCGCCTGCCACGGCGCGGCCGTGAACAGCCCGATGCGCGCCCGTTCAAGGCGCGCCATCGCTTCGAGCAACTGCTCGGTGACGCGCCGGCATTTCGCGCCATCCTGAGCCTGGCTCAGCGCTACGCACAGGCCGACGCCACGGTGCTGATCACCGGCGAGAGTGGTACCGGCAAGGAGTTGCTGGCGCAAAGCATGCACCACGCCAGCCCGCGCCAACAGGGGCCGTTCGTGGCGATCAACTGTGCGGCGCTGCCCGAGTCGCTGCTTGAAAGTGAACTGTTCGGCTACGAGGACGGTGCCTTCACCGGTTCGCGCAAAGGCGGCAAGCCCGGCCTGATCGAGCTGGCGCACACCGGCACCTTGTTCCTCGACGAAATAGGTGACATGCCGGTGGCCCTGCAAACCCGCCTGCTGCGGGTGCTGCAGGAGCGCGAGGTGCTGCGTTTGGGCGCCTGCCAGCCGAAGGCAGTGGATATCCGGGTGATTGCCGCCACCCATTGCGACCTGCCCGCGCGCATCGCCGACCAGCGCTTTCGCCAGGACCTGTATTACCGCCTGAATATCCTGCGCCTGGCCGTACCGCCGCTACGCGAGCGGATCGCAGACATCGTGCCGCTGTTCAATGCCCTGCTTGCGCGCCACTGCCGAGCCAGGGGCTTGCCGCCTTCAAGTGACGAGCACGTGCAGCACATTCTGCCATTGATGCTGCGCCACCCTTGGCCGGGCAACATGCGTGAGCTGGAGAACATCGCTGAGCGCGCGGCCTTGTGCCTGAGTCCGCAGGGCCACGATGACAAGGTCGACTTGGCCACGTTGTTCCCGGAGTTCTTCGAGGCCGGCGCGGCTGCAGCGGCGAAGCTGCCCCATGCCGCCACCGACAACCTGCGTAGCCTGGGCAAAGCAGCCGAAACGGCCCATGCGCGTCAGGTGCTGGCTTGCTGCGACGGCGACATGGACGAGGCCGCGCGGCGCCTGGGGGTCAGCCGCAGCACCGTCTGGCGGCGGGTGCGCAGCTTGGCCTGACCGGTCGTGGTTCCGGTTTGCATCCTGCGCGTGGGCTCCTACAGTTTGAACGTAGCAACGCTGACGAGACCCCAGATGCGCAGCAATGAAGAAAGCGGCGCCGTTAATGCCAGCCGAACCTTGCCAAAGATCCCGCGCAGTGTCTGGGCGCTGGGCTTCGTGTCGATGTTCATGGACATTTCCTCGGAGATGATCCACGCCCTGCTGCCACTGTACATGGTCACCGTGCTCGGCACTTCGGTGGTTGCTGTGGGCGTTATCGAAGGTATCGCCGAGGCAACCGCCTCGATCACCAAAGTGTTTTCCGGCGCGCTCAGCGACCGGCTGGGCAAGCGCAAGCTGCTGACCGTGCTCGGCTACGGCTTGGGCGCGCTGACCAAGCCAGTATTCCCCATGGCCTCCGGGCTGGAGTGGCTGATCGCAGCACGTTTCGTCGACCGGGTCGGCAAAGGCATACGTGGGGCGCCGCGTGATGCGTTGGTGGCTGATGTCACGCCCCCCGAGTTGCGTGGTGCCGCCTTTGGCCTGCGTCAGGCGCTGGATACGGTTGGCGCTTTCCTCGGGCCATTGCTGGCGATCGTGCTGATGTGGCTGACCGCGAGCCACTTCCAGAGGGTGTTCTGGGTGTCGGTGATCCCGGCGTGGGGGGCGGTGTACATCCTCATCGCCTTCGTGCGCGAACCTGAAACGCCTGCCACGACACCGCCCGTGCGCGCACCGCTGGCGGTGCACGAACGGGTACGCCTGGGCCCGGCCTACTGGCGGCTGATCGGCCTGGCCACCTTGTTCACCCTTGCCCGCTTCAGCGAGGCCTTCCTGCTACTGCGCGCCCAGGACATGGGCCTGGCGCCAATGTGGGCGCCTGCGGTGCTGGTGCTGATGGCGCTGGCCTACTCGGTGTCGGCCTACCCTGCCGGGGTAATGTCGGACCGTCTGGGGCGCCGCGGCGTGCTGATGACGGGGCTGGGGCTGCTGATCGCCGCCGACCTGTTGCTGGCCCTGCTGTCTGGCTGGGCGGGGCTGGCCTTGGGGGTTGCCGCCTGGGGCCTGCACCTGGGCTTCACCCAAGGCATCTTCGCGGCCATGATCGCCGACAGCGCACCGGCCAACCTGCGCGGGACCGCCTTCGGCCTGTTCAACCTGCTGACCGGGGTGGCACTGCTGACGGCCAGCGTGGTGGCAGGGTTGTTGTGGGATGGTGCGGGGTTCCAGGCAACCTTCCTGGTCGGCGCAGGGCTTGCCAGCACCACCCTGGTGGGGGTGATGCTGTTACGTTGAGCATACCGGACTAGGCCAACGCCGGCTCCTGCTTGAGCAACGACCAGCCCCCGTGCCCATCCACCTCCAGCCGGTGAGTATGGAACCCCGCCAGTGTGCTGCGATGGCCAACACTGACCAGCAGCGCACCCGGCATTTCCGTGCGCAGCAGCGAATACAGGGCGTGCTCGAGCCCTTCGTCCATCGCCGAAGTGGACTCATCGAGGAACACTACCTGAGGCCGGTTGAACAGCACCCGTGCGAACGCCAGGCGCTGCTGCTCGCCCACCGAGAGAATATGCGACCAGTCGCAACTGACCTCCAGCCGCTCCGCCAGATGAGCCAGGTTGACCTGGCGCAAGGCCTGTTGCATACGTCCTTCGTCCTCGGGCTTGCTGGCTGCCGGGTAGGCGATGACCGCCCGCAAGTCGCCCAGCGGCAGGTAGGGGCGCTGCGACAGGAACAACGCCTGATGGCCTGGCGGGCGCCTGACCTTACCTTCAGCGTAAGGCCAAAGGCCCGCCAGGGCTCGCAGCAGGGTAGTTTTACCACTGCCCGACGGGCCCTTGATCAACAATGCCTGACCGGCGTGCAGGCTCAGGCCAAGGTCAGCGACAAGGGCATGCCCGTCTGGCCGCAGCACCTGCAGATCAATGATTTCCAGCCCATGCTGCTGAGTCTCGAGGGTGACACGCGGCAAGGCGCTCGCCTGCTGGTTGGCATCAAGAAAACTGGTCAGACGGTCGAGGGTGGCCCGGTATTGAGCGAACGCATCGTAAGATTCGCGGAAGAACGACAATGAATCCTGCACCTGGCCAAAGGCCTGGGCGGTCTGCATCACGTCACCCAACTTGATCGCACCGCTGAAGAAGCGTGGCGCCTGGAGTATAAACGGGAACACCACGGCAACCTGGCTAACACCCAGGTTGAAACCACTGAATTTCAGGTTCCGGAACACCAGCGCCCAGGCATTGACGATCAAGGCGCCAAAGCGGCCCAGTAACGTGCCACGCTCCACCGAGGCGCCTTGGTAGAAGGCAATGTTCTCGGCATTCTCGCGCAGGCGCATCAGCGCATAGCGAAAGTTGGCGGTGAGTTTTTCATTGAGGAAGTTCAGACGGATCAACGGGCGCCCCAGGCGGAAGGCAATCCAGGTGGCAACGATGACATACAGGTACACGGCAAACACCATCGCCCGGGGGACTTCCACACCGGCAACCGCCAGCGGTGCCGACAGCGACCAGAGGATCCCGGTGAAGGCCACCAGCGACACCAGTGCACTGACAGCACCCAAGGCCAGGGTGACCGAGTTGGTGACAAATGCATTGGCATCCAGTTCGATACGCTGGTCAGGGTTGTCCACCGGCTCGGCCAGAAACTGACCACGGTAGTAGGCATCGCCATGCATCCAGTCGTGGGTCAGACGCTCGGTGAGCCAGACCCGCCAACGAATGCTGAATGCCTGGGTTACATAGAAGGTGAACAGCGAACGCAGTACATGGATGGTGGCCAGTACGGCAAAGACGCCGAGCATGTACCAGAAAGCGGATTGATCCAGGCCTTGCAAGGCACTGTAGAAGCCGTTGTACCAGAACGAGAACAGTACGTTGAGGCGCACCGAGAACAGCGTCAACACCAGCAACAGCGCAAACACCAGCAGTGGCCGCCAACTGCGCCTGAAACTGAAGTAGGGCCCGGCAAGCTGCCAGAACTGGCTGCCCCAGCGCGTGCAACGTACAGCCAGTGTCGCGGCAGCGGTAAAGCAGACAAGGGTGATGAACGAAGCGATTGCCAGCCATCGCAGGCTCTCTTGCAGGGCCTGGTGCCAGTTCATGTCCATGGTGGGTATCCGTGCTGAGTATTTCCGCGAGCGTAGCATTGCCCTACGTTTCATCAGGCATAGATGACGTACATTTCATGATCCTGACCTGTTGCCACAGACCCTGCAGGAGCGGCCTTGTGTCGCGATCGGCGACTTACCACAGACCCCTGTAGGAGCAGCCTTGTGCTGCAAAGAGGCCATTGCAGCCGAAGATAATCTTTAGCCTTACCGGCCTCTTCGCAGCACAAGGCTGCTCCTACAGGGGTTCGGGCAGGGCTGATTTTTTTTGCCCACAAAGACAAAACCCCTACCTGCATGCGCAGATAGGGGTTTTGCGAAATGAATCTTGACGATGACCTACTCTCACATGGGGAAACCCCACACTACCATCGGCGATGCATCGTTTCACTGCTGAGTTCGGGATGGGATCAGGTGGTTCCAATGCTCTATGGTCGTCAAGAAATTCTGTAGCCAGAATGTCCAGATGGACAGCCCAGCGAATTCGGATATGCGATATTTGTGGTTCGTTGCGAACTTTCGGTTCGTATCATCTTCACCACCGCAATCTGCGCTAGCAAATTGCTTGGGTGTTA
>NZ_JAJSRO010000033.1:0-42800 GCF_021283425.1 Pseudomonas sp. NMI542_15
GTGATCGACTGCCCGGTCGATTACAGCGAGAACGACCGCATCCTCAACAGCGAGCTGCGTGAGCGTGCGCTGGCGGTGTAAGGCATAACGCCCGCATCGTAACTTCAAGCTGGCATCCACATGAGCCTTGCGGTTCTGTGGGTGTTGGCGGGTGGTGCATAACCACCCCTGAACTGATCTCGCAATTGGCCATTCTCAGGTTCTTCAACTCATGGAGAACACCAGAACATCACAGTTGGTTCTATAAGATTGCAGGGGATTGCCGTTTCAAGGACCTGCCTATCTGGGGCTTGCGGCCCTGGACGAAAGCTTCTTGTATCTGGACGTCGGCATGGGAGGGATCTCGCTTTATGACCACCTTCTGAAATGAGCTGACGGGCTGCTGACAGATACGTCCGTGTGCGCGGTGCAGAGGCTGGAAAATGGCCGGGTCAGGGTCGGATATCGCCTTCTCAGTTGACGCCGGGTGGACCGAGCCGTGTTTGCGCACGGCAATTGATACGGTCATCAACCTCTGCACCAACACTTCAGCGCAATTCAATGGTGGCTTTACCCTTAAGCACTACCCACATTATCAGGTTGGGAAATAGCGGCGTACGGGGCATTTTGTAGGGGGAGTCCTACTGCGATCATGCGATTGCCCTACGGTCCCATAGGACCCTCCTGACTGTCCCTCCCAAGCCCAACATCGCTTTACTGGTGTCCTTCCAAAACAATCACAAAAAGGAAGCCGCCATGTCTGAGTCCTGTTCCCCCGTCAGCCCTGTACGTATCGCTGTCATCCAGTACGCCCCCCAGGTCGGTCTTGAGCATTGTGAGCGCAACTTGGGTAATGGTCTGGCACTGGCCCGGCGCGCAGCACGCGAAGGCGCCAACCTGATAGTGCTGCCTGAGCTGGCCAATACCGGCTACACCTTCAACTCCCGCGCCGAAGCCTATGCCCATGCAGAGACGCTGCAGGACGGCCCCAGTCTGAAAGCCTGGGCAGACTTCGCCAGGGAATACCAGGTTTACCTGGCCGCAGGTTTTTCCGAGCACGACGGGCTGAAGCTCTACGACAGCGCCGTACTGTTTGGCCCTGAAGGCCGGCTCGGGCACTACCGTAAGGCGCACCTCTGGAACCAGGAAAAACTTTGGTTCACCCCCGGCGATCTGGGGTTCCCGGTATTCGAGACGCCGATTGGCCGTATCGGCCTGCTGATATGCTGGGACATATGGTTCCCGGAAGTCCCGCGTCTGATGGCGGGGCAAGGCGCCGACATCATCTGCAGCCTCAACAACTGGGTATGGACCCCGCCACCCTTGTTCGATGAAGCAGGGCGCTGCATGGCCTCGTATCTGACCATGACCGCAGCGCATGTCAACAACGTTTATATCGCCGCCGCGAACCGCGTCGGGCGTGAGCGGGGCGGGCGCTTCCTGGGTTGCTCGCTGATCGCCGGTACCAATGGCTGGCCGATCGGCGAAGTGGGCAGCGCAGAGGCCGAAGAAATTCTCTATGCCGATGTAGATCTGAGCAGTGCACGCTCGGCGCCGATCTGGAACAACCTCAACGACCTGCCGCGGGACCGGCGTATCGACCTCTACGATGCCCTACTTACATTCCGATCGTATCGGTCGTCCCGGCCGCATTGCTGACGCATGGCGGCGGCTGGCAAGTGGTGATGGCCAGCGCGGTGCTGGGTGCGCTGGTGGCTCCGCCGCTGGCGGTGGCGATCACGCAGCGCTTGCCTGCTTATGTGCATGGCTACATAGGAAACGTGGTATCGATGGCCATCAGCACCTTGGGGATCGTACCTCTGGTTGGGTTACTTGTGGGGGGAGAAGCATGAGTGAACATTCGAGCCTGCCCAGGCTGTCGATCGCCAGCCTGGGGGGCACAGTCAGTATGCAGGCGGGGGCTGTTGGGTGTGGTGTAACGCCAAGCCTCGACTGCGAGCAGCAATTGCTTAAAGTCCCCCAGTTGCGCGAGATGGCGCAGTTGAACGTAGCTTCACTGTGCCTGGTCCCGAGTGCATCGCTGGCCTTCGCGACGTTGCTGCAAGTGCTGGCATGGGCCCGGTGCGAGGTGGAGCGCGGAGCCCAGGCTGTGGTAGTGAGTCAAGGGACCGACACCCTTGAGGAAACGGCCTATTTTCTGGATCTGCTCTGGCCGTTCGATGCGCCATTGGTGATGACCGGTGCCATGCGCTCGGCCAGCCAGCCGGGCAACGATGGCCCGGCCAACCTGTTGGCTGCGGCTCAGGTTGCATTGGCACCGGGCAGCTGCGGGCGAGGTGTGCTTGTGGTGATGAATGACCAGGTCCACTGCGCGGCAAGGGTTCGCAAGACCGCCAGCATGGCGATAGCGGCATTCGAATCGCCGGGGTGTGGCCCATTGGGCGAAGTGGTGGAGGGGGCTGTGCTGTATCACCATTCGCCAGGGCGCCGGGAAGTGCTGCCGTTACCGCATCGCACCGACCAGCGCGTTGCCCTGCTGGAAGCCTGCCTGGACGCAGACACGGCGCTGCTGCACGCGGTGGCCACATCGGGTTATGAAGGCTTGGTCATCGCCGGCTTCGGCGCTGGGCATGTCAGCGCGAGTTGGTCCGATGTGCTGGAACACGTGGCGCCCACCTTGCCGGTAGTGGTGGCCACACGCACAGGTAATGGGCCAACCGCCCGGGCAACCTATGGATTTGCCGGTGCAGAGATCGATCTGCAGAAAAAAGGCGTGCACATGGCCGGGCAACTCTGCCCGCGCAAGTGCCGCATCTTGCTGTGGCTGCTGATCGGCACCGACCGGCGACATGAGCTGCAGGACTGGTTGCACGCCTGACCGATCTGCCCGCGCCATGTATCACGCGGGCAGCCCTTGCGGCCTTGCTGTGCTAGGGTGCACACACTTTTGCTTCCCAGGATTCTGACCCATGCTCCCCGTACTCAGCGAAAAAGAACTCGACCGTCTCGAAGACCTGTTGATCACCTACGGCAACGACTATTCCGTGCTGAACCTGGCCGAGCTCAATGGCTTTTTCACAGCACTGGCCAGCTCGCCGGTGACCGTTTTCCCCGAGCAATGGCTGCCCGCAGTGGCCGGTGGCAAGGTACCGAAGTTCAAGAAGCCAGCGCACGAGGAAGCGTACACCGCGTTGATGTTGCGCTATGCCAATCAGGTGAATGAGGAACTGTCTGACAACGTCGACCATTTCGAGCCGCTGTTCGAGGAAACCGAGGGCGAGGCAGGCACGGTGATCGTTCTGGAGGAGTGGTGCTTCGGCTATATGCGCGGCACCCAGGTTGCCGGTTGGGGCGAGTTGCCGCCAGAGCAGGACCCATTGCTCAAGGCCATTTCCCTGCATGGGCTTGAAGATAACTTCGAGCTGCTAGACCAGATGAGCGAAGCCGATATCCAGGACTGTGTTCCGCAGGTGGTCGAGGCTGCACGTGGATTGTTCCGGCATTTCAAGAAGTTGCACTGACCTGATGTTTGTTTGCTAGCGCTGGCCTGCCCGTACTTGCGCAGAGGAAACCATTATTCCGCCCCGCGAAATTATGGTTTCCCTTGCGCGCTGATTCTGCTGCCAGCCGATCCAGTGCAGCATAGGCTCCACCAGCCCATCCCGGTGCTGACCAGGAGCAAAACCCATGTCGAACCCGATCAAGCTCTACAACTTCCCCAAGTCTGGCCATGCCCACCGCATCGAATTGATGCTCTCGCTGCTCAACCTGCCCACCGAGCTGGTGTTCGTCGACTTGGCCAAAGGCGCGCACAAGCAGCCGGATTTTCTGGCCCTCAACCCGTTCGGCCAAGTCCCGGTCATCGATGACAACGGCACGGTGATCGCCGATTCCAATGCCATCCTCGTCTACCTGGCCAAAAAGTACGACAACGGCACCTGGTTGCCCGAAGAACCCGCTGCCGCCGCCCGTGTGCAGCGCTGGTTGTCGGTGGCTGCCGGCCCGCTGGCCTTTGGCCCCGCTGCTGCGCGCCTGGTGACCGTGTTCGGCGCTGCGTTCAACACCGACGAAGTCATTGCCCGTGCCCATACCCTGCTCAAGGTGATCGACGCCGAGCTGGTCAAGGCGCCATTCCTGGCGGGCAGCACGCCCACCATCGCCGACATCGCCAACTACTCGTACATCGCCCACGCCCCCGAAGGCAACGTGTCGCTGGAGCCCTATGCCAACGTGCGCAGTTGGCTGGCACGGATCGAGTCGCTGCCGGGCTTCGTGCCCATGCCACGTACTGTGATCGGGCTGCAGACCAGCGCCTGATACCTCGCCTTCGAGAGGAACGCCACCATGCAACAGCCCCCGGACCATCGCCCCTCGCCCTGGCATGCGGGCGAGAAAACCCTGCAGGAAAAGGCCGGTGTAGCAGAGCGCATGGAGGCGTTCGGGCAAAAGGTCATTCGTGACTACATGCCCGACCAGCACCGTAGTTTCTATCACCAGTTGCCGTTCATGGTCGCCGCCAGTGTGGACGCCTTGGGTCGGCCTTGGGCCACCCTGCTGGAAGGGCCGGAAGGGTTCGTCAGTTCGCCCGACCCTCGCGTGCTGACGATCGACACCACGCTGCCAGCAGATGACCCCGCCACGCCGGGGCTGGTAGCCGGGCAGGCGGTCGGCCTGCTGGGTATCGAACTGCACACCCGTCGGCGCAATCGCATCAACGGGCAGATCCGCCAGGCTGCCGAAGGGCAACTGCAGGTGAGGGTGGAGCAGTCGTTCGGCAACTGCCCGCAGTACATCCAGTTGCGTGACTACACCCGTGTCGCCGAGCCCGCCCAGGCGCGTGTCGATGCGACAACGCTGGACGCCAAAAGCGTCAGCATGATCCAGGCCGCCGACACGTTCTTTGTCGCCAGCTATGTCGAGCAGGGTGACAGCCAGCGCTCTGTGGATGTCTCTCACCGTGGCGGCCGGCCAGGGTTCGTCAAGGTCGAGGGTAATCGGCTGATCATTCCCGACTACGCGGGCAACCTGCACTTCAACACCTTGGGCAACTTGTTGGTGAACCCGCGGGCCGGCTTGCTGTTCATCGACTTCAGCAACGGCAACGTGCTGCAGCTGTGCGGGCGTGCCGAGGTGCTGCTGGACAGCCCGGCCATCCAGGCCTTCGAAGGTGCCGAGCGGCTGTGGACGCTGGAAGTGGAGCAGGTAGTGTGGCGCCCGGCGGCGGTTTCCCTGCGTTGGGCGTTCAAGGAGTACGCACCGACCAGCCTGATGACGGGCACCTGGGCCGAGGCAGATGCACGCCTGCAGCAACGCCAGCGACAGCGTCAATGGCAGGCCTGGCGTGTGCTGCGGGTGGAGCAGGAGAGCCGCGATATCCGCTCGTTCTACCTTGAGCCGCCGAGTGATAGCAGTGTGGCCTTTGCGCCAGGGCAACACATTCCGGTGCACGTGCAGATCGACGGTGAGGCCGCGATGATCCGGACCTACAGCTTGTCGAGCGCACCGTCCGATGGCTACCTGCGTATCAGCGTAAAAGCGCAGGGGCCCGCCTCTCGGCACCTGCATGAGCGCGTCAAGCCAGGTGATGTGCTGGATGTGCGCGCGCCTATGGGCAGTTTCACACTGGATGAGCAGAGTACGCGCCCGCTTGTGCTGATTGGCGCGGGTGTGGGGATCACGCCGTTGCTGGCCATGCTGCGTGAGCAATTGCGCAAAGGTCATGCACGGCGAATTCATTTGTTCCATGGTGCTCGCAGCCTCGCCGACTTGCCATTCGGGCGGGAACTGGCGGGCCTGCGCCAACAGGCTGGGGGCTTGCTGCACGTTCATCGCGCCCTGAGTCAGCCAGAAGACCATGCCGTGGTCGGGCAGGATTATGAGTTTGTCGGCCGGCTGGGTATCGAGCAGGTCAAGGCGACGCTGGCGCTGGACGACTACGATTTCTACCTGTGCGGCCCGGGCAGTTTCACTCAGGACCTGTATGAAGGGCTGCGTTCGGTGCATGTGCCCGATGCGCGCATTCACGCTGAAGCCTTTGGGCCGTCGACGCTGCGGCGGCACACGGATGCAGGCCAACCTACCTTGCAACAGCCGCCCTCGGCAAGCGAGCCAGTACCCGTGTACTTCGCAGCGTCGGCCAAGGAAGCGCGATGGGTACCGGGCAGCGGCACCCTGCTGGAGCTGGCCGAGGCACGGGGGCTTGCGCCCGAGTTCAGTTGCCGGGGTGGGTCGTGCGGTACCTGCAAGACCAGGCTGGTAAGCGGCCAGGTGCATTATCCGAACCCGCCGGCAGAGCTGCCGGGGGCGGGATCGGTGCTGATCTGTTGTGCGGTGCCGGCGCAGGTGGAGGAGGGGGTACAGGCGCTGGTGCTGGATATCTGATATGCCTGTCCTGGCCTCATCGCCGGCAGGCAGCACAGAACAGCCGAATATCCGATAATCCCGGCACCCCAAATATTCAGGAGCCCGCATGGACCAGATCCACCTGATGAAGGTGTTCGTCGCGGTAGGTGAGCTGGAAAGCTTCGCCGCTGCCGCCCGGCGCCTGGACATTTCCCCGGCCGCCGTCACCCGCGCCGTCAGTGCCCTGGAAGACCAGCTTGGGGTCAAGTTGCTGCTGCGCATTACCCGTAGTGTGCGGTTGACCGAAGCTGGCGGCCGCTACCTGGAGGACACCCGGCATATTCTGGCCAGTATCCATGAGGCCAACGAAGCGGCCGCCGGCATTAACGCCACCCCCAAAGGCGACCTGGCAGTAACCGCCCCGATTCTGTTCGGCAAGAAGTTTGTCATGCCGTGTATCGTCCGCTACCTGCAGCAGTACCCGGACGTCGATGTTTCTGCCTACTTCCTCGACCGCGTGGTGAACATGGTCGAGGAGGGCATGGACGTGGCCGTGCGCATCGGCCCATTGCCCGACTCCGGGTTGAAGGCGTTGCGGGTCGGCAGGGTACGGCGCATGTTGTGTGCGTCCCCCGACTACCTGGCGCGCCATGGCGTGCCGAAGCATCCCTCCGACCTGGCCGGGCATGCCGTGATCGGCACCACCAACCTGTCGCCCCGTGCCGGCTGGCGCTTTGGCGTGACTGAAGAGCCAACCCTGGTGCGCATGAAGCCGCGCCTGACGGTGACCAGCAATGACGGGGCGATCGCTGCCGCCAGCGGCGGGCTGGGGATTGCCCGCCTGTTGTCGTACCAGGTGGCAGATGAGCTGGCCAGTGGGCAGTTGCAGGTGATCCTGGCGGAGTACGAGGAGGCGCCCTGGCCGATTCATGTGTTGCATCGCGAGAGCAAGTACGGCTCTGCCAAGGTCAGGGCCTTCATCGACCTGCTAGCGCAGGCGCTGCGGGCCCAACAGCTGGACTGAGGTCGTACAACACGGGGCGAAACATTAAGAAATAATAAGTGTTGTACGACGACCTATGACGTGGCACTCTTTCGCCTGAAACAATTTGTCGCAAATACCGCTGCCGGTGTTCGCGCCAATCGCTCGCCAGTCTAAAAACAAGAAATTCAGGTGAACCATGAAGATGAAAGGCATCCGTTGGTGGATGGTCAGCCTTGTCACGGCTGGGCTCGTCGTCAACTACCTCGCCCGCAACACCCTCTCGGTGGCCGCCCCCACCTTGATGACCGACCTCTCCATCAGTACCGAACAATACGCCAAGATCGTCGCCAGTTGGCAGGTGTGCTACGCCCTCATGCAGCCGGTAGCCGGCTGGTTCATTGATTTCATTGGCACCAAGCTGGGCTTTGCCGTGTTCGCCATGGCCTGGTCGCTGGCCTGTGCTGGCGCGGCCCTGGCCACCGGCTGGCAGAGCATGGCCTTCATGCGCGGGCTGCTGGGCATGACCGAAGCCGCCGGCTTGCCGGCCGGGGTCAAGGCAACCACCGAGTGGTTCCCGGCCAAGGAGCGCTCGGTGGCGATCGGCTGGTTCAATATCGGCTCATCGCTGGGCGCCTTGCTGGCACCGCCGCTGGTGGTGTGGGCGATTCTGCACAGTGGCTGGCAGCTGGCATTCGTGATTGTTGGCGTCTCCGGCATCGTCTGGACCCTGCTGTGGATGCTGTTGTACAAGCACCCGCGCGACCAGAAACGCCTGAGTGATGAGGAGCGCGACTACATCCTGGCCGGGCAGGAAGCGCACTTCAAACAGGACAGCCGCGAGAAGGGCGCGTGGAAGCGCATCTTCAAGGCGCGCAACTTCTACGCCATCGCATCGGCGCGGATCCTCTCCGAGCCGGCCTGGCAAACCTTCAATGCCTGGATTCCACTGTACCTGATGACCGAGCGGCACATGAACATCAAGGAAGTGGCGATGTTCGCCTGGCTGCCGTTCCTGGCTGCCGATATAGGTTGTGTGCTGGGTGGGTATCTGAGCCCGCTGTTCCACCGCTACTTCAAGGTGTCGTTGTTCACCTCGCGCAAGATGGTCCTGGTGTTTGGGGCCAGTTGCATGATCGGCCCGGCCTGCATCGGCCTGGTGGAAAGCCCTTACACGGCGATCCTGTTGCTGTGCATTGGCGGGTTTGCCCACCAGACGCTGTCAGGGGCGCTGTACTCCATCACTTCCGACTCGTTCAGCAAGGACCAGGTGGCCACGGCGACCGGCATGGGCGGCATGTGCGGTTACCTGGGGGCAGCAGCGTTTACCCTGGTGTTCGGGGTGCTTGTCACGCAGATTGGCTACAGCCCGCTGTTCGTGGTGCTGGCGGCGTTCGATGTTGTGGCGGCAGTGCTGGTGTGGAAGGTGGCGCGGGAGGTGCGGGGAGATGTATCCAGCAAGCCAATGGTGAGGGCTACCGAGGCATTGGCTTAAGGCGTGAGAATTTGGGGCCGCTTTGCGGCCCATCGCTGGCAAGCCAGGCTCCCACAGGTACTGCGCATCCGGTCGGGTGGGAGCTGGCTTGCCGGCGATGGGCTGCGCAGCAGCCCCCATCAAGGCAACACAATCAAAGGGGTCGATACTGCATCCTGAACCCCAGGCTCATTCCTTCCCCCCGCTGCAACAACCGCAACCCCGGCCGCCCTGGCAGGTGATGCGCATTGACCGGGTGGCTTACCGGTTCAAAGCAGAAAAAACCTTGCCCCTGCGGGCAAAACAGCAAGAAGTGCTCAGCCCCGCTGGCACTGCACGCCAGTCGATAACCCGCGCTTGGCTGTTCGATCACACACTCTCCGGGCCAGCCACTGAAGGCGTGATCGACCACCGTCTCGGGCAAACGGCCCAAGGCATTGAAGCACCACTGCTCGGGCACCTGGGCCTGGTACGACGGCAAACGCCCGGGCTCGGCCAGCCACACCTTGCGTGCCGTGGCATACAGCTGGGTATCGGGATACCGCGGAAAGTAAGGGTGCAACCCCAAGCCATACCAGGTTGCCGCCTCATCCAGATGGGTGACATGCAGGTCCAGGTTCAGGCACCCCTCGTGCAAGTGCACGTCCAGCGTGGCCAGGTAGGCAAACGGCACTTCACTGTGCAGCGTCAGGCGCGCGCGTCGCTCGCTGTGGTGCTCCACCTGCCAGGCCTGCTGCCAGGCACTGCCATGAATCGGATAAGGGTCATGCCCGGTATTCGGTGCCAGTGGCTGCCAACCCTCGGGCCGGGCAAAACCACCCTCCGCAATACGGTTGGACCAAGGCGCCAGCGGGTAGCAGGCGAGGCGTCGTGGCGTACCACTTCCCAATGCGGCCAGGTCGGAATGGCGCAGCAGCGCTTGCCCGCTCGCTTTCACTTCCCAGTTGACCAGGCTGGCGCCCAGCTCCGGAGCCAGGCTCAGGCGGGTCAGGCGGTCCTGCAGGTGCAGTTCGGTCACAGCCATTCAAGGCTCCTTTCAGATGAACAATCAACTGGCCCGACGGTAGGTGAGCAGCACGATGCCGCACACCACCACGGCGCCGCCGAGTAATTGCAGGGTGCCGAGCTGCTGGTCGAGCAAGGCCCAGCCCAGCAGCAGTGTGGCGATGGGCTCGACGTTCATCACCGGTGCGTTCTGCGCCATGTTCAGCTTTGGTACGCAGACGAACAGCAAGGTGAAGGCCAGGCCATACAGCACCACCAGGCAGGCCAGAGCCACCCAGCCACTGCTGCTGCCCGGCAGTGACAAGCCTGACGGCATCACGCCGCTTGCGCCTGCAACCAGCATGCTGGAGAACACGATCAGCAAGGTCAGCAGGCTGCGCACGGGGCCGCGCACGCTGGCCAGCTTGTGGTCGGTGATCCACAAGGCGCAGGCAAAGGCACAGGCGGCGCCAAAGGCCAGGCTGACCCCAGGCACCCAGTGCGGGTTGGCCACGCTGCTGTCGGCCAGGCGTGCCGGCACATCCAGCGCCAGCACCAGGCCGCACAGGATCAGGCCCATGAACAGCACGGTGCGGCCCGTGGGGCGAGCGCCGCCCAGCGCCCAGGTGAGCAGCGCCAGCAGCATCGGGAAGGTGTTGCCCACCAGCAGCGCCAGGGCTACCGGAATGCGCGCCACCGCCGAGTACAGGCACAGGCTTTGGGTGGCGATCAGCAGGCCGAGCAGCAGTTGCCAGTGCCGGGTGCCTGCGGGCAGGCCCAGCGCCTGGCGTTGCCACAACAGCAGGCAGGCCAGCACCAGCAAGGTGATGCCTGAGCGGCAGAGAATCGCCAGCAGCACGCCGGTGCCGTCATCGAAGGCAATGCGCGCGGCGATGTGGTTGCCGGCGAATGAACAGGCCAGCAGGGCGAGCAGGGCGATGGCCAGTTTGCGCGGGAATAGAGGTACAGCCGAGGAGGGAACAGCCATGTGCAGGATCCATTTGCAGAAAGAACCAGAGGGCTGCTTTGCAGCCCATCGCCGGCAAGCCAGCTCCCACAGGGGTTGCGCAGGGCTGGAAGGCTGCACAATCCTGTGGGAGCTGGCTTGCCGGCGATGGGGCGCAGAGCGGCCCCGATTGCAGTTACAGCACCACGCTAGGCAGCCACAGGGAGATGGCCGGTATGTAAGTCACCGCCATCAGCACCAGGAACAGCGCCAGGTAGAACGGCAGCAGCGCCTTCACCGTCGACTCGATGCTCACCTTGCCGATGGCCGAGCCCACGAACAGCACGGCGCCCACCGGTGGCGTTATCAGCCCGATCCCCAGGTTCACCAGCATGATCATGCCGAAGTGCACCGGGTCTACACCAATACCGGTAATCACCGGCAGCAGGATCGGCGTAAGGATCAGGATCAGCGGCGCCATGTCCATCACCGTGCCCAGCAGCAACAGCATGAAGTTGATGCACATCAGGATCACATAGCGGTTGTCCGACAGGGTCAGGAACGCCGTGGTGATCTTCGACGGGATCTGCATCAGGGTCATCACGTAGCCGAAGCTGGCGGCGAAGCCGATCAGGATCATCACGATGGAGATGGTCCGTACCGTGCGGTGCATCAGCTTGGGCAGGTCGCGCCACTTGTAGTCGCGGTAGATGAACATGGTCACGAAGAATGACCACACCACCGCCACGGCTGCCGATTCGGTCGCGGTGAACACGCCCGACAGGATGCCGCCGAGGATGATGACCATGGCCATCAGGCCCCACAGCGCCTCACCGGCAATCTTCAACGCCTGGCGCAGCGGGATCACTTCGCCCTTGGGGTAGTTGCGCTTCTTCGCGAAGATCAGGCACAGGCCCATCATCACCGCGCTCAGCAGCAAGCCGGGCATCACGCCCGCCATGAACAGCGAGGCAATGGATACCGTGCCGCCCGCCGCCAGCGAGTACAGCACTGAGTTGTGACTGGGCGGGGTCAGCAGCGCCTGCACCGAGCCACTGACGGTCACGGCGGTTGAGAATTCACGCGGGTAACCTTTGCGCTCCATCTCCGGGATAAGCACAGAGCCCACCGAGGCGGTGTCGGCCACCGACGAGCCGGAAATTGCGCCGAAGAAGGTCGAGGCCATGATGTTGACCAGCGACAGGCCGCCACGCACGAAGCCCACCAGCACCCCGGCAAAGGCCACCAGCCGTCGTGACATGCCGCCTTCGGCCATGATTGCGCCGGCCAGCACGAAGAACGGAATGGCCAGCAGCGAGAACTTGTTAACCCCACTGGCCACCTGGATCATCATCGCTTGCAGCGGGATGTCGATCCACCAGGCGCCGATCAGCGCCGACAGGCCCAGGGCGTAGGCCACCGGCATACCGATCAGAATCAGCACGATGAAACTGCCCAACAGAATGAACGCTTCCATTTATGCAGCTCCTTCGTTTTCTTCGACCAGGTCAAAGCGCACGACCTTGCGGTTGCTCTGATCGCCCAGCAGGAGTTTTTCCAGCACGAACACCAGCGTCAGCACGCCGCCGACCGGGATCGGCGCGTAGGTCATGCCAACCCGCACACCGGGCAGCGAGGCCAGCGACTGGTTCCAGGTGGTGATGCACAGCCGGGTGCCGTAATAGGTCATGAACACGCACACCACGATCATCAGCAGTTGTACCAGCAGGGCGACCAACTGGCGCTGCAGCGGCGGCAACCGGTCGGTGATCATCCCCACCGCCATGTGCGCCCCGGCGCGATAGCTGGCGGCGGCACCAACGAAGGTGAACACCACCATCAGCAGGATCGAGACTGGCTCTGGCCAGCTGGAGCCGGTGCCCAGCACGTAGCGGGCGAAGATGCCCCACGGGATGATCAGCGTCATGGCCAGGATCGACAGGCCCGCGATCCAGATGCAGCTGCGGTACAGCGTGTCGTTCACGCTCAGGAAAAGCGATTTCATAGGCATCACCAAAGCGGCAGGGCGGCGGGCGCCGCACTGCCGAGGTCGTCTTGGAAGGGGCTGGTATTACTGGACGGCGTCGATACGCTTCATCAGGTCGGCGTACGGCGCGCCGTACTTCTCGCGTACCGAAGCGGTGGCGTCATAGAACGGCTTTTTGTCCACGGTAATGAACTCGACACCTGCGGCCTTGAGCTTCTCTTCGCTGGCGGCGGACTTGGCATCCCACAGCGCGCGTTCTTCCATCTGCGCCTCACGTGCAACCTTTTTCACCAACGCCTGCTGCTCGGGGCTGAGCTTGTTCCAGGTGGTCTTGGACATCACCACGGGTTCCGGCAGGATCAGGTGGCCGGTCAGGGTGTAGTACTTGGCGCTCTGGAAGTGGTTGTGCTCAAGCAGGGTAGGCGGGTTGTTCTCGGCGCCATCGATCACGCCGGTTTGCAGGGCGCTGAAAATTTCCCCGGTGTCCATGGCGATGCCGTTGCCGCCCATGGCGTTCATCATGTCGATGAACAGCGGGTTGCCCTGTACGCGAATTTTCATGCCCTTGAGGTCTTCCAGGCTGCGTACCGGCTTCTTCGTATAGATGCTGCGCGAGCCGCCGTCCATCCAGGCCAGGGCTACCAGGTTGAAATCGGAGTTGGTGATCTTGTCGAGGATTTCCTGGCCGATCTCGCCGTCGATGATCTTGCGCATGTGATCATGGTCGCGGAACACGAACGGCATGTTGAACACGTTCACATTCGGCACCACCGGGCCGACGATCCCCAGGCTGACGCGGGTCATCTGCACGGCACCGATCTGCGCCTGTTCGATCACTTCCTTTTCCGAACCCAGCACACCGCCGGCAAACATCTTGAAGGTGATGTCGCCATTACTGGCCTGCTCGAGCTTTTTGCCCATGTTCTGTTCGGCGACCACGGTCGGGTAGCCGGCCGGGTGAATTTCGGCGAACTTGATGTCCAGTGCCGAAGCAGGCATGGCCACGCTAAAGGCAAACGGGAGTACGGCAAGGAGTAGCTTGCGTTTGAACGTCATGATGAAACTCCGTGGTTTTTATTATCCGGTTTCGTGTGTGCAAGTGTGGGTGCGGCAAGGGGCGTCAGCCCCGGTAGGCAGGTTCCTCCAGGCCCTTGGTGCCAGGGTTGAGGGCAAATACCCCGCCAGCGAGGGGCTGGTCGCTGAGGTCTGTACCTGCTGGGCGGATGGACGTGACGTACAGGGTGTCGAAGTTGGCGCCGCCAAAGGCGCACATTGCCGGCTTTTTCACCGGTACGCTCAGCGAGCGGTCGAGGCGCCCGTCTGGGGTGAAGCGGTGGATCTGCCCAGCATCGTTGCCGCAGATCCAGTAGCAGCCGTCCTGGTCGATGGCCGCGCCATCGGGGCGCCCTGGGTAGCCGCGCATGTCGACGAACAGCCGCTTGTTGTGCGGCGTGCCGCTGTCGATGTCGTAGTCGAAAGCCCAGACCTTCTGCACGTTGGGGTGCGAGTCGGACAGGTACATGCGCGTGCCGTCGGGGCTGAAAGCCAGGCCGTTGGGCACGATCATCCCGTCTTGCTGCAGGTGCAGCTGGCCTTCTCCATCATGGCGGTACAGCGCACCCACATGGGCACCTTGCTGCATGTCCAGCAGCATGGTGCCGGCCCAGAAGCGGCCTTGGCGGTCGCAGCGGCCATCGTTGAAGCGCATGCCGGCCTGAGCGTGCGGCACGCTGCTGAGCAGGCGGCTATCAAGGCTGCCGTCGGGCTTGGCCTGGAGCTGGAAGATGCCGCTTTCCATGCCGGCGACCCAACCCTGGCCGCTGCGGGCGATGCAGGCCAGCATCTCGTCACCCTGCCAGACCTGGTGTCTGCCATCGGCCGCTTGCCAGCAGTGCAGCTGGCGGGCGGGAATGTCGACCCAGTACAGGGCCTGCTCGCCTGGGTGCCACACGGGGCTTTCGCCTGTGCTGTTACGGGCGTCAACGATCAATTCACAGTTCATGGCCGTGCCTCCTGGCGTGCGTGGGTCAGTCGAACGGGCCGGCGACGGCGAAAGCGCCGCCCTGGTAGACCATGCTCGGGTCATCTGCGGCGGGCGCCGGCTGGGCTTCTACTGCGGCGCGGAAGGGCTCGGAGCTGTCCTTGGGCACATAGCCAAGGTGCTCGGCATGGCGGTTGTCCCACCACACGGTGCGGTTGTCGGAAGCGCCGTAGACGATGGTGTGGCCAACGTTGGGGGTGAAAAGCCCGCGCTCGATCAGCTGCACCAGGTCGTCATAGCTCAGCCACGTGCAGAGCATGCGTGGGTTCTGGGGCTGCGGGAACGACGAGCCTATGCGAATGCTGACAGTCTCGATGCCGTAGCGGTCGAAGTAGAAACTGGCGACATCCTCGCCGTAGCACTTGGACAGCCCGTAGTAACTGTCGGGGCGACGCGGGGAGTGGGCGTCGATACGCTCATCCTGGCGGTAGAAGCCGATGGTGTGGTTGGAGCTGGCGAAGATGATGCGCTTTACCCCGTGCTTGCGCGCCGCCTCGTAGACGTGGAACACGCCGCAGATGTTGGGGCCGAGAATGTCTTCGAAGGAATGTTCGGTGGACACGCCGCCGAAGTGGATGATGGCATCCACGCCTTCGACCAAGGCATGTACCGCAGCCTTGTCGGCCAGGTCACAGGTGATGACTTCTTCATGCGGGCCCGCAGCGGGGGCCATGGCGCTGATGTCGGAAAGGCGCAGGACCTCGGCGTAGCCTTGCAGGCGTTCGCGAAGGACCTTGCCCAGGCCGCCTGCGGCTCCGGTGAGCAGCAGGCGATTGAGGGGGGTAGTGGTCATGGCCGGCTCTTGTTGTTGATTGTTGTAGGTTGTCGTATGACTTTTCTGATTATTGGCGGTGGGTTCGGGTGTTGTCAATGAGGCCTGCGTCTCTTTATGGCCTGTCAGGCCCCTATCGCCGGCAAGCCAGCTCCCACAGCTACTCCACTTGGCTGGAAATTACTGCGGCCTGGTGGGAGCTGGCTTGCCGGCGATGGGGCAAGGCGGCCCCAATTTCAATCAGTGCCGGTCTTCTCGGTTACAAGAGCGACAGCGGGTAGTTGAAGATCAGCCGGTTCTCATCGAACTCGTTATTGCTGTAATCCCGCCGAATCGACGAATTTCGCCATTTCACGCTCAAGTCCTTGAACGCTCCGCTCTGGATCACGTACGCCAGTTCGGTCTCACGCACCCACTCCTTGCCATCGGTCACGCCCCCGCTATGCACGTCGCGCCCGCTGATGTAGCGGTTCATCAGGGTCAACCCCGGTACCCCGACGGTCACAAAGTTGAAGTCATGACGCACCTGCCACGAGCGCTCGTTGGCATTGTCGAAGCTGGAGTTGTAACTGTCGTTGGCCAAGGTCCCACCGCTGGTGCCGTTTACCCGCATCCAGGTATCACCATCGACTTTCTGCAGCCCCACCCAGAACGTGCTGCCGCCGTACTTGGCCGAGAACATCCCCGAGTAGGTCTTGTTGTCCAGCTGCCCGGCGCGCTCGGAGCCGTCCTCGTCGCCATGGAAGTAACCCAGGTTCGCACCCAGGGTCCAGTCACCCACCGGCTGGCTGTGGCTCAGTTGCAGGTATTGCTGCTGGTACACGTCCTTGAGCACCGCATTCCACAGCCCCACCAGCGTGCGGTCCTGGTTGAACTTGTACTCGCCACCGACGAAGTTGAAACGGTCCGATACGCCGCCGCCGTAGCTCATGTCTTCCATGCTGGCGTCGTTGCGCGGGCTGTTGCCGCGGAACTGGCCGCCGTACAGGGTCAGCCCTGCGATTTCATTGGAGGTCACCTGCCCGCCACGGAAGGTCTGCGGCAACGAGCGACCGTCGTCCGAGCGTAGAATCGGCAGCACCGGCATCCACTCACCGATCTTCAGCTCGGTCTTGGAAATACGCGCCTTGCCCGCCACCGCCAGGCGCCCGTAGTCGTCTGCTGGCTTGCCATCGTCATGGCGCGGCAGCAACGCCGTGCCGTAGGTGCCGCCACCGCCATCGAGCTTGACCGACCACAGCCCCAGCACATCCACGCCAAACCCGATCGGGCCCTCGGTGAACCCCGAACGGGCATCGAGAATGAAGCTTTGCGTCCACTCCTCGGCCTTGCTCTGCGGGTTGCTGGGGTTGGTGAAGTTGCGGTTGATGTAGAAGTTGCGCAGCCCGAGGGTGGCCTTGCTGTCTTCGACAAAGCCCGCGGCCAGGCTGGTGCCCGGCAGGCCGGCGATGACCCCGGCGCCAAGCAGGGCGAAGGGCAGGGTGTGGCAGATTTTCATTATTGTTGTGCTCCCGAAGGGTGTGGCAGCCCGTCCACCGGGCACGCGCAAGCGGCCTGCGGCAGGGGCGGGTAGTTAACGGGCCGGTCAGGGCCAGGGGTGAATGCGCAGTAACCGGGCGCTACGTACCGGCAGGTGTACGCGAGCTGGCCGGGCGAAGAGGGGGGTGCAACAGACGTGGGTAGAGCGGGATGGGTGTCGACATGGGATCGTCCACTGATTGTTGTTTTTGTTATGTGTTGTCGTACAACTGTGGGCGATTATTAGCAAGTGAGAGGTGAGCTGTCAACGGCTGATAGCTGAGCAATTAGGGTCCCAGGACGCAAATTCCGGGCTGCAGAAGCTCTACCGTGCACGCTGTACAGACATACTACGACTGGGTCCCTCGCGCCGTATGTGATCTTCTGTGGGAGCGGACATGCCCGCGAACAAGGGCAAAGCCTGGGCCATGCCCGTCATAGCCTGCCTTGCACCTCAAACCCGGGACATGGTTTACGCATCAAATCAGCAGTGGTCCCATCCGCGAGCATGCGCTATCTTCAGATCTGGCCTCGCCCTCGACCACTCAGACTGGCATGTCCAGTCCCGGCATCCTCGTTGGTGTCGTATCCCTCCTGTCGGCGTGGGCGAGGCATCTTCCTTTTTCGCAACGCTTGCCGGCTAAGATCCAGCGCTCCTTGGCGCCATGGCCGCCAGCTACCTTGCCAAATCTCCCGTGCTGGGTTCGGCAGTCTCAGGCCAAAAACACAAGGTAAAACACCGCCTCAAAGCTAGAGCTCCGCTTCGGTGGGTTCACCGGCGAAGAGGCCAACACAGGCAGAACGGTCCGCTCACCCTTGGGCTTGCTCTACCAATAAAAAAGGCTGCCAGTTGGCAGCCTCCTGATGTTCAGCCCGGACAATCAGTCCCAGCTCAAAGCACCACCCGTCTGATACTCAATCACACGCGTCTCAAAGAAGTTCTTCTCTTTCTTCAAGTCCATGATCTCGCTCATCCACGGGAACGGGTTGGTAGTCCCTGGATACTCTTCCTTCAGGCCAATCTGGGTCAGGCGGCGGTTGGCGATGAACTTGAGGTAATCCTCCATCATCGCCGCATTCATGCCCAGCACGCCGCGTGGCATGGTGTCACGGGCGTATTCGATCTCCAGCTGGGTCCCTTGCAGGATCATCTGGGTCGCTTCTTCCTTCATCGCCGCGTCCCACAGGTGCGGGTTTTCGATCTTGATCTGGTTGATCACGTCGATACCGAAGTTCAGGTGCATCGACTCGTCACGCAGGATGTACTGGAACTGCTCGGCAACGCCGGTCATCTTGTTGCGGCGGCCCATGGACAGGATCTGGGTGAAGCCGCAGTAGAAGAAGATGCCTTCCAGTACGCAGTAGTAGGCGATCAGGTTGCGCAGCAGCTCTTTGTCGGTTTCGACGGTGCCGGTGTTGAATTCCGGGTCGGAGATGGCGCGGGTGTACTTCAGGCCCCAGGCGGCTTTTTTAGCGACCGACGGGATCTCGTGGTACATGTTGAAGATTTCGCCTTCATCCATGCCCAGCGACTCGATGCAGTACTGGTAGGCGTGAGTGTGGATCGCCTCTTCGAAGGCCTGGCGCAGGATGTACTGGCGGCACTCCGGGTTGGTGATCAGGCGGTACACGGCCAGGGCCAGGTTGTTGGCAACCAGCGAGTCGGCGGTGGAGAAGAAGCCCAGGTTACGCATGACGATGCGGCGCTCGTCTTCGGTCAGGCCATCCTGGCTCTTCCAAAGGGCGATGTCGGCGGTCATGTTGACCTCTTGCGGCATCCAGTGGTTGGCGCAGCCGTCCAGGTATTTCTGCCAGGCCCAGTCGTACTTGAAAGGGACCAGCTGGTTGAGGTCGGCGCGGCAGTTGATCATGCGCTTTTCATCAACAGCAACGCGGGCCGAGGAGCCTTCCAGCTCGGCCAGGCCTTCGGCAACGTCGAGGGCGTCGAGGGCAGCCTTGGCACGTTTGACGGCATCGGAGTCAGAAGCGGTGGCCGCACGGGCTTCCAGGGCGGCGGCACCACCGGCGCTGTCGAGCTTGTCGAGGGTGGCGGCGGCAGCGGCCTGCGCAGGGGTGTTGCCTTTGGCGGCTACTTCGCCGTCTTCTTTGTCGAATTCGTCCCAGCTCAGCATGGTTTGGCTCCTGCTTGAGGGTCGCCCTGGGGCAACCGGTTGGATTTAAAGAATGTGATGCCTGACGCAAGGCCGTAACGGCGAATGGACAGCTCGAGAGGCTGACTCTCGTTTACATCTGAATGTGTTCTGGCTTGTACCTGGCCAGGCCTCGGGGAGGGGCCAGGACAATGAATGGCGCTCTTTTCAGAGGGCGCAAAGTATACCGGAATTCGCCTTCGATCGGGGCGCATGTCTTGCGGGCGAGGGTAACTTTTTCGACCGGGTTTGCGTGCGTCCGTTCACGAAATGGCTGTGTTCTTCTACGGGGGGAGAGTGTAGCGCCAACCTATATCTTGTGCCAGTTTAAATTTACAGGCACACCATATAGTGTTTTGTGGGTTTGTGTTGTGTGTGCCGGCCTCATCGCCGGCAAGCCAGCGCCCACTGGCAGCGCGCCCGGCTTCAGGGCGATGCACTACCTGTGGGAGCTGGCTTGCCGGCGATGAGGCCCGGTCAGGCAACACTAGCTGCGGTGGGTGTGCAGCGTTTCGACAATGTGTGTCTTGGGCTGCTTGCGAGCTTCTTCGACCGAGGTAAAACGACCGGTTTCAGCATTACGACCAATCTTGCGAGTAGTTGCCACTTTTTTCCGCGCCATGGGCTTGCGTCCTTTTTAGAGAGGTCTTGTCCTTTTACCGAACCGCGTACGCAGCGGGAAAAGGGCAGGGCTTCTCAGTGACGCGGATACAAAAATGCCGCGCGGGGCGCCCGTAGGCACCCCGCGCGGCATTCAGGCCTTACTGGCAGGCTTCGCAGTCAGGCTCGTCGATCGCGCAGGCCTTCGGCACTGGCGCTGGGCCGGCTGCCTGGACCGGGGCGCTGTCGCCACCGCTGGAAACGGCGTTGAGCTTGCCGGTGTTGATGGTCGACTTCTCGGTGCTGGTTGCAGCCAGGGCACGGAGGTAGTAGGTGGTTTTCAGGCCACGGTACCAGGCCATGCGGTAGGTCACGTCCAGCTTCTTGCCCGAGGCGCCAGCGATGTACAGGTTCAGCGACTGAGCCTGATCGATCCACTTCTGGCGACGGGAAGCTGCGTCGACAATCCACTTGGTCTCGACTTCGAACGCGGTGGCGTACAGGTCTTTGAGCTCTTGCGGGATACGCTCGATCTGCTGCACCGAACCGTCGTAGTACTTCAGGTCGTTGATCATGACCGAGTCCCACAGGCCGCGGGCCTTCAGGTCGCGGACCAGGTACGGGTTGATCACGGTGAACTCGCCCGACAGGTTCGATTTCACGTACAGGTTCTGGTAGGTCGGCTCGATCGACTGCGACACGCCGGTGATGTTGGCGATGGTCGCGGTTGGCGCGATGGCCATGATGTTCGAGTTACGAATACCTTTTTGCACGCGGGCACGCACCGGCGCCCAGTCCAGGGTCTCGTTCAGGTCGACGTCGATGTACTTCTGGCCACGGGCTTCGATCAGGATCTGTTGCGAGTCCAGCGGCAGGATGCCTTTGGACCACAGCGAACCCTGGAAGGTCTCGTAGGCGCCACGCTCGTCGGCCAGGTCGCAGGATGCCTGGATCGCGTAGTAGCTGACCGCTTCCATCGACTTGTCGGCGAACTCGACGGCAGCGTCGGAGCCGTAGGCGATGTGCTGCAGGTACAGTGCGTCCTGGAAGCCCATGATGCCCAGGCCGACCGGGCGGTGCTTGAGGTTCGAGTTACGCGCCTGCGGCACCGAGTAGTAGTTGATGTCGATCACGTTGTCGAGCATGCGCACGGCGGTGTTCACGGTCCGTTGCAGCTTGGCAGTGTCCAGCTTGCCGTCAACGATGTGGTTCGGCAGGTTGATCGAGCCCAGGTTGCAGACCGCGATCTCGTCCTTGTTGGTGTTCAAGGTGATCTCGGTGCACAGGTTCGAGCTGTGGACCACGCCCACGTGCTGCTGCGGCGAACGCAGGTTGCACGGGTCCTTGAAGGTCAGCCACGGGTGGCCGGTCTCGAACAGCATCGACAGCATCTTGCGCCACAGGTCTTTGGCCTGGATGGTCTTGAACACCTTGATCTTGTTGTACTCGGTCAGGGCTTCGTAGTACTCGTAGCGCTCTTCGAAGGCCTTGCCGGTCAGGTCGTGCAGGTCTGGCACTTCCGAAGGCGAGAACAGGGTCCACTTGCCGTCATCGAAGACGCGCTTCATGAACAGGTCAGGGATCCAGTTGGCGGTGTTCATGTCGTGGGTACGACGGCGGTCATCACCGGTGTTCTTGCGCAGCTCGATGAACTCTTCGATGTCCAGGTGCCAGGTTTCCAGGTAGGCACACACGGCGCCCTTGCGCTTGCCACCCTGGTTGACGGCAACGGCAGTGTCGTTGACCACTTTCAGGAACGGCACGACGCCCTGCGACTTGCCGTTGGTGCCCTTGATGTAGGAGCCCAGTGCACGCACCGGGGTCCAGTCGTTGCCCAGGCCACCGGCGAATTTAGACAGCATGGCGTTGTCGTGGATCGCGTGGTAGATGCCCGACAGGTCGTCCGGCACGGTGGTCAGGTAGCAGCTGGACAGCTGCGGGCGCAGGGTACCGGCGTTGAACAAGGTCGGGGTCGAGGCCATGTAGTCGAAGGACGACAACAGGTTGTAGAACTCGATCGCACGGGCTTCCTTGTCTTTCTCTTCCAGCGCCAGGCCCATGGCCACGCGCATGAAGAATACCTGCGGCAGCTCGAAGCGTACGCCATCCTTGTGGATGAAGTAGCGGTCGTACAGGGTCTGCAGGCCCAGGTAGGTGAACTGCTGGTCGCGCTCGTGGTTGATCGCCTTGCCCAGTTTTTCCAGGTCGAAGTCGGCCAGGGCCGGGTTCAGCAGCTCGAACTCGATACCTTTGGCGATGTAGGCCGGCAGGGCCTTGGCGTACAGGTCAGCCATCTCGTGGTGGGTGGCGCTGTCGGCAACGCTGAGGAAGCCCAGGCCTTCGGCACGCAGGGTGTCCATCAGCAGACGGGCGGTCACGAACGAGTAGTTCGGCTCGCGCTCGACCAGGGTACGGGCGGTCATCACCAGGGCGGTGTTGACGTCCTTGATGGCGACGCCGTCGTACAGGTTCTTCAGGGTTTCGCGCTGGATCAGGTCGCCATCGACTTCGGCCAGGCCTTCACAGGCTTCGCTGATGATGGTGTTCAGTCGGGCCATGTCGAGCGGCGCCAGGCTACCGTCAGCCAGTGTAATGCGGATGCTTGGGTGCGGCTCGACCACGGCGTCGGTGTTGGCGCGGGTGGCGCGCTCCTTGGCGCGCTGGTCGCGGTAGATCACGTAGTCGCGGGCGACTTTCTGCTCGCCGGCGCGCATCAGGGCCAGTTCTACCTGGTCCTGGATTTCTTCGATGTGGATGGTACCACCCGATGGCATGCGACGTTTGAACGTGGCGGTGACCTGCTCGGTCAGGCGCGCAACGGTGTCGTGGATGCGCGACGAAGCGGCGGCGGTGCCGCCTTCAACTGCGAGGAACGCCTTGGTGATGGCAACGGTGATCTTGTCGTCGGTGTAAGGGACGACAGTGCCGTTACGCTTGATCACGCGCAGTTGGCCAGGGGCGGTGGCGGCCAGATCCTGGTTGGAATCGGCGGCCTGCGGCACCTTGGCCTGCGGGTTCTCGCGAGTTGTGTCGGTTTGCATGGGTGGGTGTCTCCACAGTTTCTATATTGTTCAGGCGCCTTTTGGGCGCCCACCGTTCCGTCCACTTGCTCGATGACCCGGCGGGGGATGCGCAATGCATGCGCATCCGCCCGCACGGGCGTACCGACTTCGGGACAGACTCAGGAATAAGGGGCAATAGCTTGCCGCTCCCTGGCCGAAGTCAAAGGTTTTGGGCAGGGCCCAAAAACTGTTGCTGATGGATGCCAGGGCTGGCCTGCAACACCCATACCCGAACAAGGCCCTGGAGGGGCTTGCCTCGGTCGCCTCCGCAGGAGCGGTTTGGCTGCTGAAATCACCTGAAGTTCAGCTCGTAAAATCGCTTGATTTTGCGGGTTGACTTTTGTGTGTGATTTTGCACGAAACCCTATATGTAGTGGTTCGCTGCGTTCGGGATACAAGATAATGCGGTATTGGGGGCTTTGCAAGGCGAGCGCCTGTGGATAACTTGTGCGTACTTTGTGTGTGAATGGTGGGTATTCGCTGTAGGCCTTGTGCCAAGTGGTTTGCAGTATTTTTCTGCGTGGTGACGCCCTTGGGCAGTTTTTTTCGGGCGGGATACCTGTCACAAAAAACGGTTCAGTTCAGGTGGCGGTATTGCATGTCTGAAGATCTGGGGTGCCTGGGAGATCGAGCGCCGCCCGCGCGGCGCATCGCGAGCGGGCGGCGCTTGGTCTCGCAGGCGCCACCCATCTACAGCCATACTCTCAGCTGCCCTTACACGATCCCAAGAACAACAAGGCCAAAGCCATGGACCACCCCGTACCCCGCATCCTCATCGTCGAAGACGACCAGCGCCTGGCCGAGCTCACCGCCGAGTACCTGCAGGCCAACGGCTTCGAGGTCGCGGTGGAGGGCGATGGCGCCCGCGCCGCGCGGCGCATCGTCGACAGCCAGCCCGATCTGGTCATCCTCGACCTCATGCTGCCCGGTGAGGACGGCCTGAGCATCTGCCGCCGGGTGCGCAACCAGTACCCTGGCCCGATTCTCATGCTTACCGCACGCAGTGACGAACTCGACCAGGTCCAAGGCCTGGACCTTGGGGCCGACGACTACGTTTGCAAACCCGTACGCCCACGCCTGCTGCTGGCGCGTATCCAGGCTCTGCTGCGCCGCAGCGAAGCCGTGGACAGCAAGCGCCAGGGCCTGGCCTTTGGCGCCCTGCGTATCGACAACCGCCTGCGTGAAGCGCGCCTGGGTGACCAGCTGATCGAGCTGACCGGTGCCGAATTCGACCTGCTCTGGCTGCTGGCCAGCAACGCCGGGCGGGTACTGACCCGCGAACAGATCTTCACCGCGTTGCGTGGCGTCGGTTACGACGGCCAGGACCGCTCCATCGACATACGTATCTCGAAAATCCGCCCCAAGATCGGCGATGACCCGCTTCAGCCACGGCTGATCAAGACCCTGCGCAGCAAAGGCTACCTGTTTGTCGGCGAGGCATCATGAACAACTCGATCTTTTTGCGCATCTACGGCGGCATGCTGGCTGTGCTGGTGCTGGTTGCCCTGCTCGGCGTGCTCAGCCTGCACCTGGTGAATGAAGTGCGCGCTGCCCAGCACCGGGAGGGCCTGGCACAGGGCACCTTCAGCCTGATGGCTGACAACCTGGCACAGCAGAATGCAACCGAACGCAAGCGCTCGCTGCTGATCTGGGAGCGACTGCTCGGCGTGCCGCTGGCGCTGCAAGCGATGACGGCGCGCAGCCTCGACGGTGGCCAGCGGGCGCGCCTGTACCGCGGCCTGGTGGTGGTCGAAAAGACCGGCCCGCATGCGGCGCAAGTGCTGCGCAAGGTTGGCCAGGAAGACCTGATGCTGGTGGCGCAGATCAAACAGATAAGCGAGCAACTGGCGCGGGCCACGCTGTACCTGTTGGCCGATGAACTGGTGCGCTACCCGATCACCGAGCAGCAGCAGCGGCTGGCACAGATCAAGCAGGAAAAGGGCTTCGGTTTTGGCGTCGCCCTGCAGCGCATCGAACGGGTAAGCCTGGACGATGACCAGCGGCGCCGGGTAGAGGAGGGCGACACGGTCATGGCGCTGGGCAAGGATGGCGACTCGATTCGTGTGTTTGCTGGGCTGGCGGGCTCGCCCTGGGTACTGGAAATCGGCCCGTTGTACCAGCTAAACCCGTATCCGCCGCAGTTGCTGGTCCTGATTACCTTTCTCGGCCTGTGCCTGATCGGTCTGGTGGTCTACCTGCTGGTACGCCAGTTGGAGCGCCGTGTGTCGGGCCTTGAGATTGCCGCCACACGCATCGCCCAAGGCAGCCTGGACACCCGTGTGCCCGCCGGTGACGCCGACTCGGTAGGGCGCCTGGCTGCCGCCTTCAATGGTATGGCCGAGCACCTTCAGCGCTCGCTGACCATGCAGCGCGAGCTGGTGCGGGCGGTATCCCACGAGTTGCGCACGCCCGTTGCGCGCCTGCGCTTTGGGCTGGAGATGATCGAAAGTGCCGCCACCGAACAGGCGCGGGCCAAGCACCTGGCGGGCATGGACGGAGATATTCAGGACCTCGACAAGCTCGTCGACGAAATGCTGACCTACGCCCGCCTGGAGCAAGGCGCGCCGGCCTTGAAGTTTCAGCGGGTCGACCTGGACGTCTTGCTCGCGCGGGTAGTCGAAGAGCTGGCGCCGTTGCGTGCCGAGGTACGGGTAGTGCGCGGCGATTGCCAGGGCGCGGATGCCGAAGGCGCCTGGGTCGAGGCCGAGCCGCGCTACTTGCACCGGGCGTTGCAGAACCTGGTCAGTAACGCCATGCGCCATGCGGCGTCTGAGGTGCGCGTGAGCTACCAGTTGGGGCAGCAGCGGTGCCGTATTGATGTCGAAGATGACGGCCCCGGGATCCCCGAGGGCTTCTGGGACCGCATCTTCACCCCGTTCACCCGACTGGACGACAGCCGCGCCCGTGCTTCGGGTGGGCACGGCCTGGGCCTGTCGATCGTGCGGCGAATCATCTACTGGCACACGGGCCGTGCGACGGTGGGGCGCAGCGAAGCGCTGGGGGGCGCCTGCTTCAGCCTTAACTGGCCACGGCAGCAGGCGCCACTGTAAAGGTCAGACGCTGACCAGGCTGAGCAGGTGGCCGTCCTGCAGGCAGAACTGGCCCTGCAACACTGTGCCATGGCGCCACTGCGGCGACAGGTCGGTGAGCAGGCGCAGCTGAGCCAGGCCTTCGGTGGACCAGTCGATCACTTCGGCATGCTCGAAATAGAAGCGCTGGCGGGTCAGCGGGTAGAGGGTCTTGAACAGGCTTTCCTTCAGCGAGAAGGTCAGGGTGACCGTCAGGCCGAGCTGGCGGCGCTCCAGGCGTTCGAGCTCGGGCGGGGTGAGGATTTCGGCCATCAGCCGCTCGGCGCGCTCGTCATCCAGCAAGGCCTCCTGATCCAGGCCCAAGCCCTGGCAGCTGCGCTCGGCGGCGACCACGGCGGCGGCCCAGCCCTTACCGTGGGTGATCGAGCCATGGATACCCGCCGGCCAGATCGGCGAGCGGTCCTCATGGGTGCCAGGCACGTAGTCGCGACCGTCCAGGCCCTGCAGCGCGGCGCGCGCGCATACGCGACCGGCCAGGTACTCAGCCTGGCGCTTGGCCACCGAGCGCTGCAGGCTGGCGCTGGGCACGAGCCCGGCGCGCTGGAAGTCGTCGGGTGCCAGGCGGGCAGGGTCGAAGGCGCAACTGACCAGCACCGCGCCGGGCAGCGGGCGGGGCAGGGGCCAGTGGTGCTGGAGCGGGGCGCAGCAGGCGGGGAGAATGTTCATGGGGCTATTGTGCCAGCCGCAGCGGCGGTGTGGGAGGTGGAACAGCAGGGGGCTGCTGCGCAGCCCATCGCCGGCAAGCCAGCTCCCACAGGTGTTGCGCAGCGCTTGAGGTTTGCGCTAATCCTTATTTGAACACCTGCTTGAAGAACGCCTGCATATCCGCCCAAGAGCTCTCGTCCGCAGCCTTGTTGTAGCCTATATCCGGTCCGCCATGCTCACCATGGCTCAAGCGGTCGGCATCCGGGTTGGTGAAGCCATGCTTGGCCCCCGGAATGTTGACGAACTGGTAGTTGACCTTGGCGGCGTCCATTTCCGCTTTGAACGCATTGACCTGCTCTTGGGTGACCATGCTGTCTGCGGCGCCGTGCTCGACCAGTACATAGGCCTTCACCTTGCCAGCCTGGGCCGGCGTCTGTGTGGCCAGTGCACCGTGGAAGCTCACCACTGCATCGAGCTTGTCCACGCCGCGTCGTGCTGCATCGAGCACCACCTTGCCGCCGAAGCAGTAACCGACGGCACCTAAACTGCTCTTATCGGTGTAAGGCTGTAGTTCCAGCAGTTTCAGGCCGGCGTCGAAGCGCTTGGCGGCCGCCGCCGGGTCTTTCATCGCTTCGGCCATGAACGCTTGGGCATCCTGCGGATGTTCGGTCTGCTTGCCATCGCCATACATGTCGATGGCCAGCGCACTGTAACCCAAGGCCGCGAGGTCACGGGCGCGGCGCTTGGCATAGTCATTCAGCCCCCACCATTCATGCACCACGACGATGCCCGGACGCTTGCCTTGGACTGCATCATCATAGGCGTAGTAGCCGATCAAGCGCTTGCCCTCGGCGTCCTGATAGGGGATCTCGCGGGTCACTATTGCCGCCTGGGCGAGGGCGGCGCTGCACATCAGGGTCAGGGCCAGCAGGGCACGCATCTTTACTACTCCTTGTCTTGCAGACAGTTCGTTCAGCCGGTGTTCAGCCAGGGTTCAGTCACGGTTCAGGGTGCCTTCCTTACTCTAGCTTCCAGACCGAAACAGCGCACCCAACTGGAGTATCCAGCCATGAAAACCTTCAACACCCTGCTTGCCGCCATGGCCGTCTGTGCCGCTGGCATCACCACTGCCCAGGCCGCCGACGACAACTTCGCCAGCCTGACCTACGGCCAGACCAGCGACAAGGTTCGCAAATCCGGCCTGCTGCAGCGCAACACTGACCAGCTCAACGCCGATGGCATCATCGGCAAGGACGACACCTGGGGTGTACGTGTGGGCAAGATCAACGACCAGGGCCGCTACTACATGACTTATGACAACGTTTCAGGCGACCACAGTGGCCTGAAGTTGCGCCAGGAAAACCTGCTGGGCAGCTACGACTTGTTCCTGCCGGTGGGCGATACCACCAAACTGTTCGGCGGTGGCAGCCTGGGCATGACCAAGCTCACCCAGGACTCGCCCGGGGCCAGCCGGGATACCGACTACGGTTATGCCTACGGCCTGCAGGCCGGCGTGATCCAGGACATCACCGACAAGGCTTCGGTGGAGCTGGGCTATCGTTACCTGCGCACCAATGCCGCGACGGAAGTGGGCGCGCATGGCGGGCCCAAGGACGGCACCCTGCGCCTGACCAGCAGTGCGCAGACTTATCTGGCCGCAAGCTACAAGTTCTGACGCGCGAGCCGCGTTATCCTGTACCGGCCCTTTTGCGGCTAAAGCCGCTCCCACAGGGATCGCACAGTTCCTGAGACGTGTGCAGCACCTGTGGGAGCGGCTTTAGCCGCGAAAGGGCCGGCACAGGCAATACACACAAGGAGCTGCACATGAAATTGCTGGTGGTCGAGGACGAAGCCCTGCTTCGCCATCACCTCTACACCCGCTTGGGCGAAAGCGGCCATGTGGTCGAGGCGGTCGCCGATGCCGAGGAGGCGCTGTTCCAGGCTGGGCAATACCACTTCGACCTGGCCATCATCGACCTGGGCCTGCCCGGTATCAGTGGCCTGGAGCTGATCACGCGCCTGCGTAACCAGGACAAGACCTTCCCCATTCTCATCCTCACCGCCCGCGGCAACTGGCAAGACAAGGTCGAGGGCCTGGCCGCCGGTGCCGACGACTATCTGGTCAAGCCGTTCCAGTTCGAAGAGCTCGAAGCGCGGCTGAATGCCCTGTTGCGCCGCTCCAGCGGCTTCACCCAGTCGACCATCGCTGCTGGCCCCTTGGTACTCGACCTCAACCGCAAGCAGGCTACCCTCGACGACCAGCCCTTGGCGCTGACTGCCTACGAGTACCGGATTCTCGAATACCTCATGCGCCATCATCAGCAGGTGGTGGCCAAGGACCGCCTGATGGAGCAGCTGTACCCGGGGGACGAGGAGCGCGACCCCAATGTGATCGAAGTACTGGTTGGCCGCCTGCGCCGTAAACTTGAGGGCGAGCATGGCTTCAAGCCCATCGACACCGTGCGCGGCCTGGGTTATCTGTTCACCGAGCGCTGCCGATGATCCGCTCGCTGCGGGTACGCCTGATGCTGGCCGCAGCCGTGCTGGCATTGCTGTTCATGTTGGCCCTGCTGCCGGCCTTGCAGAAGGCCTTCAGCCTCGCCCTGCAGGAATCGATCGAGCAGCGCCTGGCTTCGGATGTGACCACGTTGATTTCCGCCGCGCGTATCGAGCATGGCCAGCTGCAGATGCCGACGCTGCTGCCGGACGAGCGCTACAACCTGCCTTACACGGGCTTGCTCGGCTACATCTTTGACCGCGATGGCAACCTTGTCTGGCAGTCGCGTGCCACCGCCGATCGGCACATCAACTACCGCCCCCGATATGACGGGCGCGGCAACGAATTTGCCCGCATTCACCAGGCAGATGGCGAAGAATTCTTCGTGTACGACGTTGAGATCAAGCTGCTGGGGGGGCAGAGCGCTGCTTACAGCATTGTCGCCCTGCAGCCGGTGAGCGAGTACAAGGCTACCCTCAATGGCCTGCGGGAAAAGCTCTATCTGGGCTTTGGTGCTGCCTTGCTGGCGCTGATGGTATTGCTATGGGCTGGCCTGACCTGGGGCCTGCGCTCGTTGCGCCGGCTGAGCCGCGAGCTGGATGAAGTGGAGTCGGGCACACGCGATGGCCTGAGCGGCGAGCACCCTCGTGAGTTGTTGCGCCTGACCCGCTCGCTCAACCGTCTGTTGCGCAGTGAGCGTGAGCAGCGCACGCGCTACCGCGATTCACTGGACGACCTGGCGCACAGCCTGAAGACGCCACTGGCGGTGTTGCAAGGTGTGGGCGAAAGCCTGCAGCAGCGTAGCGGTGAGCGCGAGCAGGCGCGGGTGCTACAAAGCCAGATCGAGCGCATGAGCCAGCAGATCGACTATCAGTTGCAACGTGCCAGCCTGCGCAAGAGCGGCCTGGTACGCCACAGCGTGAGGCTGCGGCCGTTGCTCGATAGCCTGTGCAGCACCTTGGCCAAGGTGTACCGGGACAAGCGGGTGAACGTGACGCTGGAAGTGCCCGATGCGGCGCAGGTGCCGATGGAGCAGGGCGCCTTGCTGGAAATGCTGGGCAACCTGCTGGAAAACGCCTACCGCCTGAGCCTGGGCCAGGTGCGGGTTAGCCTTGAGCAGGCGCCCGGGCAGTTGACCTTGTGTATCGAAGATGATGGGCCCGGGGTGCCGGCCGACCAGCGTGAGCGCATTCTGGAGCGCGGTGAGCGGCTGGACAGCCAGCACCCGGGCCAGGGCATCGGGCTGGCGGTGGTCAAGGACATTGTCGACAGCTATGACGCCGAGCTGAGCCTGGGGGACTCGCCCTTGGGGGGCGCGGCGTTCAGAATCACTTTCCACCTCGATTGATTGGCCGGCACTTCTGATTCAGGAGGGCGGATTCCCGCCATACCCCGTGTACAAAAACCGCCACCGGGCGGAAATCCGCCAGCCTTCCTCAGGCAAATCGCCCTGTCGTTGGGCATTTATCCCCAGCAAATGTGGCCCTTGCACCCTTCATGGGCATTTTGGCACCACCCTTGCTATTGATCATGGCAGAGGCCTGCCCAGGCAGCTCGAACACAACGACAAATCCCTCCAAGTGCAGGAGGGTTAGCGATTCAGGTGCCGCATCACCCTGGGAAGGGTGAACCGGCACACTTGAGGAAAATGAGCCATGACGACACGTCAGCCGCTGTACAAATCCCTGTATGTCCAGGTGATCGTTGCCATCACCATCGGCATCCTGCTCGGCCACTACTACCCGGAAACGGGCGTTGCCCTCAAACCCTTGGGTGACGGCTTCGTCAAACTGATCAAGATGGTCATCGCCCCGATCATCTTCTGCACCGTGGTCAGCGGCATCGCCGGCATGCAGAGCATGAAGTCGGTTGGCAAGACTGGCGGCTACGCGCTGCTGTACTTTGAAATCGTCTCCACCATCGCCCTGATCATCGGCCTCGTCGTCGTCAACGTGGTCAAGCCAGGCGCTGGCATGCACATCGACGTCAGCACCCTGAACGCCAGCAGTGTGGCTGCCTACGCCGCCGCCGGCGCGCAGCAGACCACCGTCGGCTTCCTGCTCAACGTCATCCCTAACACCGTGGTCGGCGCCTTCGCCAATGGCGATATCCTGCAGGTGCTGATGTTCTCCGTGCTGTTCGGCTTCGCCCTGCATCGCCTGGGCAGCTACGGCAAGCCGTTGCTGGATATGATCGACCGCTTCGCCCATGTCATGTTCAACATCATCAACATGATCATGAAGCTGGCCCCGATCGGTGCTTTCGGCGCCATGGCCTTCACCATCGGCCAGTACGGCGTTGGTTCGTTGGTGCAACTGGGTTACCTGATGGCCTGCTTCTACATCACCTGCCTGCTGTTCGTGCTGGTGGTGCTGGGCGGTATCTGCCGCGCCCATGGCTTCAGCGTACTCAAGCTGATCCGCTACATCCGTGAAGAGCTGCTGATCGTGCTGGGTACTTCCTCCTCGGAATCGGCCCTGCCCCGCATGCTGGCCAAGATGGAGCGCCTGGGCGCCAAGAAGTCGGTCGTCGGCCTGGTCATTCCGACCGGTTACTCGTTCAACCTGGACGGCACCTCGATCTACCTGACCATGGCTGCGGTGTTCATCGCCCAGGCCACCGATACCACCATGGACATCACCCACCAGATCACCCTGCTGCTGGTGCTGCTGGTGGCTTCCAAAGGTGCTGCCGGCGTGACCGGTTCGGGCTTCATCGTGCTGGCCGCCACCCTGTCGGCTGTTGGCCACCTGCCGGTAGCTGGCCTGGCGCTGATCCTCGGCATCGACCGCTTCATGTCCGAAGCCCGCGCACTGACCAACCTGGTGGGCAACGCCGTTGCCACGGTGGTCGTGGCCAAGTGGGTCAAGGAAATGGACAACGACAAGCTGGCCTCCGAACTGGCCTCCGGTGGTGCACCGCTGGTCGATACCCGTCCGACCGATGACCTGGGCGTGGCAGAAGGCCCAGCGCGCTGATCGCGCGGCTGTTGTACGAAAAAGGCGACCCTCGGGTCGCCTTTTTAATGTGTGTGGTTCGCCTCGGTGCGCGGTCAGGCCGGCACCACCTCCAGCACCCGGATCACATCCGGCTGAGGGTAATGCCACCTCACCTGCACATCCCAGAACTTCACCCCGTAGACCCGTTCGGCCGGCGGTACCTGGTAAGCCGGTCTCGGGTCTTGCGCCAAGCATTGTTCAATCAGTTCTACCAGCGGTTCAGCCAGGCGCAGTGCATGCTCGCGGGCCTGGGGCAGGGCGTTGTCGCCCCACTGTACGGCAATTGCGGCGGGCGCTGCGTTGGCCATCTGGTTGCTGGCGTCTGCAATGCTGTCGGCATACGGCACATAGGGCTTGATGTCCAGTACCGGCGTGCCATCGAGCAGATCGATGCCGGACAGCAACAGGCGCCCCGGCTCCACACCCTCCAGGCGTACCACCGACTGGCCGATGCCGTTTGGCCGGTGGGTTGCACGGGTGGCGAACACCCCCATGCTCTTGTTGCCGCCCAGCCGCGGTGGCCGCACTTTCAGGCGCGGCTTGTCCTCCAGGGCCTGGTGGAACAGGAACAGCAGCCAGACATGGCTGACCTGCTCCAGGCCTTCGACCGCATCCCCTTGGTCGAACGGCGGCAGCAGTTCGAGCACGCCGCGCGCGGCAGGCGCCAGTTGGGGCTGGCGCGGGATGGCGAATTTTTCCTTGAAGCAGGAGCGGACGATGCCGACCGGAGCAACCGTATGCTGCATGGCCAATCAGCCGCGCACGCGCTGGGTCAGGCCTTTGAGGAAGTTGCGCAGCAACTGGTCGCCGCATGGGCGATAGTTTTCGTGGCCGGCTTTACGGAACAGCGCGCTAAGTTCAGGCTTGCTGACCGGGAAATTGACCGACTTGAGGATCGTGTGCAGGTCGTCTTCCTTCAGTTCGAAGGCCACCCGCAGCTTCTTGAGGATGAGGTTGTTGGTCACTGGCAGCTCTACCGGCTGCGGCGGGCGGCTGTCGTCCTTGCCGCGGCGGTGGATCACCAGGCCATCGAGAAAGTGCGCCATCACCCGATCAGGGCAACGCACGAAGCCTTCCTCTTCTTCCTTCTTCAGGTAGGTGGCCAATACCTGAGGGTGCACTTCGAGGCCGGAAAGGCCGATGATCTCGGCCATCTTGGCGTCGTTCACCTTGAGCATGTAGCGCAGGCTGCGCAGGACGTCGTTGTGGTTCATTGCTGCAGAATCCTGTTCAGGTGCCACGCTTGTGCGTGGCGTATTGCTTAGAAACGTTCGGTGGTCGCCATGTAGCGCCATTGACCCAGGGGCAGCTTGCCCATCGACACCCCGCCCAGGCGAATGCGGCGCATGCTGACCAGTTCCAGGCGCAGGTAGGCGCACAGCTCGGCGATTTGCCCGGGCTGGGGGTTTTTCACGACCATGCGCAGGTGGGTCTCGTTCTGCCAGCTGGCCTTGGCCTTGGGCAGCTCGCGGTCATTGCGCGTAGCACCGCGCGCCAGGCGTTCCAGCGCCTGAGGTGTGGTCTCGCCGCGCACTTCGACAATAAACTCCTGCTCCAGGCGACGCAGGTCGGCCTCGATCTTGCGGCTGACCCGCCAGTCCTGGGTGAATACCTGCAAGCCGCTGGCGCCGCGCTCGAGCGGTGCCACGCAGGCCTGCCGGGTGAAATGCCCGTGCAGGGCGCGCACACCTTCGCGGTGCGCCTCGCTGAGGTTGCCCATGTTCATGCTGGCGCGGGCGCTTTCGCTGTCCACGCCGGCCGCCTGGTTGAGCAGCAGGGTTACCGGCTCCAGCGCTTCGACCCGGGCACCCGGGAGCAGCTCGACGTGCTGGTGTTCGACCTTGAACTGCGGCTGCTCGACCACCACGCCGTCGACTGTGACCCAGCCGCCTTCGATATAGAGCTCGGCATCGCGGCGGGAGCAGCCAAGTTGCTCGATAAGGCGTTTGGACAGGCGGACGGGTTCGGACATGACGGCAATTCGCAGAGGCAGGGAAAGGCCAGCATTGTACCTGCCTGAGCGGCAGAGGGGCTGGGAATCTGTGTCATTTACGCCATTTTGCAAAGGCGCATGTGCAGCAGCGGGTAGGGCTGGCCCAAGCCGTCGGTTTCCGATCGGCCGATCACCTCGAAGCCTTCATGCAGGTAAAAGCCCAAGGCCTGAGGGTTTTGCTCGTTGACGTCCAGGCGCTCGGCATTCAGCTCGTTGATCGCATAGTGCAGCAGGCGCTTGCCTACCCCTTTGCCACGGTACTCAGGCGCAACAAACAGCATGTCCACGCGCCCGTTGGCGACCCCGGCAAAGCCACAGATGCGTTGCCGGTCCTTGCAGCAGATCAGCATCACCGCGTCGAGGTAGCGGCGCAGCACCTGTTCGCGCAGTAACACGATGTACCCCTCGGGCAGAAAATCGTGAGTGGCACGCACCGAGTCCTCCCAGATCTGTACCAGCTCGCCGTAATCGCGCAAGTGCGGGGTTTGCAGCGTCAGTAGCGATTGCATGCCGGTGGTCCTCCATGGCGATAGGGAAAACATAGCAGGCCAACCACCGGTCGGCTTGTCCGTGCTGTGCTTGAACGGTGGGGTGCAGGGGTCTATTAATTAAGCGTGGGAAAAAATCCCACAAAAAGAAAATTCGAAAAAGATTCGTACTGATCTGGCGTTCTCGTGGCGACTATCTGGAGACGGACCATGCAAATCCACCTGCTGTTCAAGAAGGCTTTAATCGCGGCTGCTGTAGCGGGCGTGCTGTCGACGGCCGTTGTTTTGATCCCTGACTCGATTTCTCATGGCTCCAGCGCCTACGCCAAAGATGGCGGTGGCGGTGGCGGACACGGAGGTGGAAGCGGTGGTGGTGGGGGGGGCCACGGAGGTGGAAGCGGCGGTGGAGGGGGTGGCCACGGTGGTGGCGGAAGCGGCGGTGGTGGTGGCCACGGTGGTGGGGGCGGAAGCGGCGGTGGAAGTGGCGGCGGTGGTGGCCACGGCAGTGGAGGAGACGGCGGTGGCCATGCCGGCAACAGTGGCAGCGGCCAGGGCCACGCCGGTGATTCAAACGCTGGGCGCAGCGGCAACCATGCTGAAGCGGGTGACGATCATGGCAATCATGTGGGGGGGGAGCCCGGTGACGATCACGGCAATCACGTGGGCGGCGAGCCCGGTGACGATCATGGCAACCATGTCGGCGGCGAGCCTGGCGATGATCACGGCAATCACGTTGGTGGTGAACCTGGTGATGATCACGGCAACCATGTGGGTGGCGAACCGGGTGATGACAACAGCAGGGGCTGACAGGCGTTGATCAGCCCAACTCTGCCCGCTTCGCTGTTAAGCGCACTGCGGCGTGTCATGCGCCCGCTGGTGCGCTTGATGTTGCGCAAAGGGGTTAGCTATACGATGTTCGCCGACCTGCTCAAGGAAGTGTTCGTCGACGTAGCCCATCGTGAGTTTGGCCTGGACGGCGCCCCGCCCACCGACAGTCGCATCAGCCTGCTCACGGGTGTGCATCGCAAGGATGTCCGGCGGCTGCGCAGCGAAGGTGGCACGGCACTCGAGGCCTTGCCGGCGAACATCACCCTGGGCGCACAGTTGGTCAATGCATGGACCACCCGCCCGCCGTTCTGCTCGGCACCTGGCCAGGCCCTGGCACTGCCGCGTTTGGCAAGTGTGGGTGGCGAGTGTTCATTCGATGCCTTGGTGGCCACGGTCAGCACTGATATCCGCGGGCGTGTGGTGCTGGATGAGTGGTTGCGCCTTGGCATCGTCCGGCTTGATGAGCAGGATCGTGTGCACCTGGAAGCCAAGGCGTTCGTGCCGCAGAAAGGTTTCGATGAAAAAGCCGCGTACTTCGGCCACAACCTGCATGACCATGCCTGCGCAGCGGTGCACAACCTCAGTGGCCAGGGCCTGCCGTTCTTCGAACGCAGTGTGCACTACGATGCTTTGAGCCCGGCCAGCGTCGAGCACGTGCGTGAAGTGGTTGCCAAAGATGGCATGCAGACGCTGCTGGCCTTCAGCCGGCTCGCAGCAGAGCTGGAAAGCGTTGATGTGCCCAGCGCGGAGCAACCTCAGCGCATCACTGTCGGGCTTTATTTCTACACTGAAGCTACCGACCCCGAATTGTCCAAGACGCCAGGCCCATGACGCCCCTCACGCGCTGCCTCCGTGTCGTTGCCTTTGCCCTGGTCCTGGGGTTGAACCTGGCGGCGCCTGCCGATGTGGTCGCAGCACCGGTTTGTGTCAGCCGCGACGAAGTGGGCATGGCCGGTGCCACAGGCCTGCAGTTTCCGGGGGGGACAGGCGGTACCGGTGCACGCAGTGGAAACGGTGGTGTCGGCGGCACTGGCGCGCCCTTCCCGCAACGTCCTGGCGGCACCGGCGGTACTGGCGCGGTGGCCGAAGGTGTGGACGGCACCTACTCTGATAACGGTAATGGCGGGGTAGGCGGTACCGGTGCGCCGATCCTGCGCCCAGGCGGTACCGGTGGTACCGGCATCGTCGGCACCATCACCGGGTTTGCTTCGATCTGCGTCAATGGCATGGAAGTGCACTATGGCAAAAACGTGCCGGTGAGTGAAAACGGTGCACCCGCCAGCAGTGCTCACTTGGCGATCGGGCAGGTTGTAGCGGTGGAGGCAATTGCCACCCAGCGCGGTCTCCAGGCAGGGCGTATCTCGATCCTCAACGTCTACGAAGGGCCGCTGACGGCGCTCCCCAATGCTTCGGCCCCCCTGCGGGTGATGGGCCAGCCTGTGCGGCTCGCCGAAGGCGCGCGGGTGGCTGAAGGGCTGCGTGCGGGCGAGCCGGTCCGGGTCAGCGGCTTGCGCGATGCCACGGGCGAAGTGGTGGCAACCCGTATCGAACGGGCGCCGGGCCTCAGGGAGGCCAGTGCCATTGGTGCAATCGACCGCCCAGGCAGCCTGCAAGGGTTGACGCTGGGCACCCGCGTAGCCCCCGCGCGGGAAGTGCTGGTGCGCGGCCAGTGGACCGGGCGCCAGCTGGAAGTGGCACAAACCCGCCCAGACCCGAGCCTGCCGTTTGCTGGCCGTGTACAGCAGGCGGTGGTCGAAGGGCTGGTGCAGCGCGTTCAGGCACGGCAACTGGTGGTCGCGGGCATTAATGTGACGCTGGGGCAGGGCACTGTGGTTGTCGGCAGGCAGCCTGCAGGATTGGCGCTCGATCAACGCGTTCGGGTGAGCGGCGTGCTCAGTGGTACTCACGAGTTACGGGCCACCCGTGTGGAATTCCAGGATGACCGTGCTGACAACCCGGGCCGAGGCCATTCGGGGCATGGCGGCGAGCACGGCAGCATTGACTCAGCCGGCTCCGACAACAGCGGCCATGGAACAAGCGAGGCGACCAGCGTTCGCAGCGAAAGCAGTGATGATCACAGAGGGCGCAGTACCGTTGAAGACGCCAGTGGTCACGGCAGGTCTGAAAGCGTGGACAAGTCTGGTAAGTCAGAGCATGTCGAAACCGTGGAGCAGCCCGAGAGCAGCAACAGTGGCAAGGGTGATCGGGTAGAGAAGGTTGAAGTCGAGAAAGTGGAAAAGGTTGAGAAAGTAGAAAAAGTTGAGAAGGTCGAGAAAGTGGAAAAGCCTGAAAAGGTCGAGAAAGTAGAAAAAGTTGAGAAGGTCGAGAAGGTGGAAAAGCCTGAAAAGGTAGAGAAAGTCGAAAAGCCTGAAAAGGTCGAGAAGGTGGAAAAAGTCGAGAAAATCGAAACCATCGAAAGGCCGCAAAAGGTAGAGACCGTCGAAAAAGTAGAGCATCCGGAGCGATCCGGGCGTTAGGCAACTAGGCTGGGGAAGTCCGACCACACTTCCCGAAGGGGTACTGAGGTGCAGATGAGACCCGCGCTCCCTCTTTTTGCCTGCCTGCTGTCATGTACCAGTGCGTCGACCGTGGCCGATACCTTCAGCACCGCCATCGGCATGGACTATTCAAGTGGCGACTATGGCACAGGTACCACTTCGGAAATCTGGTACGTCCCCGTGGTCGGCAAATATGAAACCGGCCCCATGACCTACAAGGTCACCGTGCCCTGGTTGCGCATCACCAACCCGGAAGTAGGCCCCAATGGTGACCCCTTGCCCGGAGGTTGCCGGGATGTGGAGAGCGGGCTGGGTGACACGGTCGCCAGCGCCGGGTATGCCCTGCTAGATGGCAGTGACGGGGGCCTGATGCTCGACCTGATCGGCAAGGTCAAATTCCCAACCGCCGATGAAGACCAGTGCCTTGGCACCGGTGAATATGACTACACCGCCCAGGTCGACATCACCAAGGGCTTTGGCCCGGTCACCGGTTTCGCGACATTGGGCTGGAAGAAGTTCGGCGACCCGCCCGACAGCGATTTCGACGACCCGGTATTTGTCAGCCTCGGCTTCGCCCTGCCAGTGGCTGCGGGTACTTCGGCGGGCGCCTCCTACGACTGGCGGCAGAAAGTGGTCTCGACCGGTTCGCAGATCAAGGAGCTCACCCTGTTCCTGACCCACAAGCTCAACCAGCAATGGAAAGTCCAGCTCTACGCGGTTAAAGGCTTCTCTGATGCGAGCCCGGATGCAGAGGGTGGCCTGATGCTGTTTCACACGTTCTGACGAAAAAAGCCCCTGCTCGCGTCATTCCTTGCGTGGAATGGCAGGGCAGGGGCTTTTCATGTTTCAGCCGCTTTAGATGGGCTCTGCCCACATGTCGTATTCGTCGGCATCCACTACACGGCAACGCACTTTGTCGCCCGGCTTGAAGCCATGGTCGCCATCAATGAAAACGCTGCCGTCGATTTCCGGGGCATCGAAGAAACTGCGGCCAACCGAACCTTGCTCCTCGACTTCGTCGATCAGCACGTCGATTTCCTTGCCGATGCGCAGTTGCAGGCGGGCGGTGCTGATGGCCTGCTGGTGGGCCATGAAGCGGTCCCAGCGCTGCTGCTTGATGTCGTCCGGCACTTCTTCCAGGCCCAGGTCGTTGGCCGGGGCGCCTTCTACCGGCGAGTACTGGAAGCAGCCCACACGGTCGAGCTGGGCTTCAGTCAGCCAGTCCAGCAGGTACTGGAAATCTTCCTCGGTCTCGCCCGGGAAGCCGACGATGAAGGTGGAGCGGATTACCAGCTCAGGGCACTGCTCGCGCCAGTTCTTGATACGCGCCAGGGTGCGGTCTTCGAAGGCAGGGCGCTTCATCGACTTGAGCACTTTCGGGCTGGCATGCTGGAACGGGATGTCCAGGTACGGCAGGATCTTGCCGGCGGCCATCAGCGGAATCACGTCGTCGACGTTCGGGTAGGGGTACACATAGTGCAGGCGTACCCAGGCGCCCAGGCTGCTCAGGGCCTCGCACAGCTCAAGCATGCGGGTCTTGACCGGGCGGCCGTTCCAGAAGTCGGTCTTGTACTTGACGTCTACGCCGTAGGCGCTGGTGTCCTGGGAAATCACCAGGATCTCCTTGACCCCGGCCTTGACCAGGCGCTCGGCCTCGCTCAGCACTTCACCTACCGGGCGGCTGACCAGCTTGCCGCGCATCGACGGGATGATGCAGAAGCTGCAGCTATGGTTGCAGCCTTCGGAAATCTTCAGGTACGCATAGTGGCGCGGGGTCAGCTTGATGCCCTGTGGTGGCACCAGGTCGATCAGCGGGTTGTGGTCCTGGCGCGGCGGCACGACTTCGTGCACTGCGTTAACCACCTGCTCGTACTGCTGTGGGCCGGTGACCGACAGTACACTCGGGTGCACGTCACGGATACTGCCTTCCTCGACACCCATGCAGCCGGTGACGATGACCTTGCCGTTTTCCTTGATCGCTTCGCCGATCACTTCAAGCGACTCGGCCTTGGCGCTGTCGATGAAGCCGCAGGTGTTGACCACCACCACGTCGGCGTCCTCGTAGGTGGGCACGACTTCATAGCCTTCCATGCGCAGCTGGGTGAGGATGCGCTCGGAATCGACCAGGGCTTTTGGGCAACCCAGGCTTACGAAACCTACCTTGGGGGTGGCGGGCGTGGTGGACATGACTAACCTCGGTATTGAATACAGGTCGCCCGGCCGGAATCGCGGGCGATCTTGACGGGCGCTTTTTAGCGCCTCTGATCAAAAAGTGCGCAATTCTAGCGAGCGCAAGGTCGCTTGACCAGCAGAAATACGACGAACGCTGCGCTATGCTTCGCGCCGTTGCGTGATGGTGCCTTCGAGGGCCTGGCGCGCGAGTGAATACTAAAGGCCGAGATGGCCGTCTGCGGGAGTGGTCGATGGTTCAGGCAAGCAGTCACGTCGAGGGCGGGCACGCGGCAAAGCAGGGCGCGGCTCGCTCGCTTGGCCTGCTCGTGGCGGCGGTCGGGGTGGTTTATGGCGATATCGGCACCAGCCCTTTGTATACCCTCAAGGAAGTCTTCACCGGCGGTTACGGAGTGCCGGTCAACCACGATGGCGTGCTGGGTATCCTGTCGCTGATCCTGTGGTCGCTGTTGTGGGTGGTGTCGTTCAAGTACGTGATGTTCATCCTGCGGGCCGACAACCAGGGCGAGGGCGGCACCATGGCGCTGACCGCGCTGGCGCGGCGGGCCACGGCTGCCTATCCGCGGTTGCGCACGCTGATGGTGATCTGCGGCTTGATCGGCGCGTCGCTGTTCTACGGCGACAGCATGATCACCCCGGCAGTATCGGTGCTGTCGGCCGTGGAGGGCATGGGCCTGGCGTTTGACGGTATCGACCACTGGGTGGTGCCGATTTCGCTGGTGGTGCTGGTGGCGCTGTTCCTGGTGCAGAAGCACGGCACCGACAAGATCGGCAAGCTGTTTGGCCCGATCATGGTCACCTGGTTCGTGGTGCTGGGCGCATTGGGCGTGCACGGTATCTCTCAGAGCCCGGAGGTGCTCAAGGCCTTCAACCCAGGCTGGGCAGTCAACTTTTTCGTGGTGCACCCGGGCATGGGCGTGGCCATTCTTGGCGCGGTGGTGCTGGCGCTGACCGGCGCCGAGGCGCTGTACGCCGACATGGGGCATTTTGGCCGTAAGCCGATCGCCCGGGCCTGGTTCATCCTGGTGCTACCCGCGTTGGTGCTCAACTATTTCGGCCAGGGTGCACTGCTGCTGCAAGACCCGGAGGCAGCGCGTAACCCCTTCTACTTGCTGGCGCCGAACTGGGCGCTGCTGCCGTTGGTCGGGTTGGCCACAATGGCCACTGTGATTGCCTCGCAGGCGGTCATTTCCGGGGCCTTTTCCCTGACCCGCCAGGCCATCCAGCTGGGTTACATTCCGCGTATGCATATCCAGCACACCTCCAGCGACGAACAGGGGCAGATCTACATTGGTGCCGTGAACTGGACGTTGATGGTGGGCGTGGTGCTGCTGGTGATCGGCTTCGAGTCGTCCGGCGCCCTGGCGGCGGCCTACGGTGTGGCGGTGACCGGCACCATGCTGATGACCACCGTTCTGGTATCGGCGGTGATGCTGCTGCTGTGGAAGTGGCCGCCGGTGCTGGCCGTGCCGATCCTGGTGGGCTTCCTGCTTGTCGATGGGCTGTTTTTCGCTGCCAACGTGCCGAAAATCGTCCAGGGCGGTGCCTTTCCGGTATTGGCCGGCGGGGTGTTGTTCCTGCTGATGAGCACCTGGAAACGCGGCAAGCAGATCCTGGTAGAACGCATCGACGAAGGTGCGCTGCCGTTGCCGTTGTTCATCAGCAGTATTCGCATTCAGCCGCCGCACCGGGTCGAAGGCACGGCGGTGTTCCTCACTGCACGGTCTGATGCCGTGCCCCACGCGCTGCTGCACAACATGCTGCATAACCAGGTGCTGCACAGCCAGGTGGTGTTGCTGACTGTGGTCAGTGAGGACCGGCCGCGGGTACCGGAACAGGAGCGCTTCGAGGTAGAGGCTTATGGTGACGGGTTCTTCCGTGTGGTGTTGCACTTTGGCTTCATGGACGAGCCGGACGTGCCGGCGGCATTGAAGCTGTGCCATCGGGACGATCTGGACTTCACCCCGATGCGCACTACCTACTTCCTGAGCCGCGAAACGGTCATCGCTTCACGTCTGGAAGGCATGTCGCGTTGGCGGGGCAACCTGTTTGCGTTCTTGCTGAAGAACGCCAACGGTAACCTGCGCTTCTTCAACCTGCCGCTGAACCGGGTGATCGAACTGGGGACCCAGGTCGAGATCTGACTGCCAGGAGGAGGCTTGCCCTGGGGACAAACCGGGGAAACGCGGTGCCTGGCACCGGCTTTGCCGGTGTTCGCGGGACAAGCCCGCTCCCACAGGTACGGCGCAGGCTTAGGGCTTATGTAATACCTGTGGGACTGGCTTGCACAATGCTTGAACGCTAGCGCGATCACTGCGGGAGGAGGCTTGACCTGGGTACAACCGGGGAAACGCGGTGTCTGGCACCGGCTTTGCCGGTGTTCGGGACAAGCCCGCTCCCACAGGTACAGCGCAGGCTTAGGGCTTATGTAATACCTGTGGAACTGGCTTGCACAATGCTTGAACGCTGGCGCGATCACTGCGGGAGGAGGCTTGCCCTGGGTACAACCGGGGAAACGCGGTGTCTGGCACCGGCTTTGCCGGTGTTCGCGGGACAAGCCCGCTCCCACAGGTACGGCGCAGGCTTAGGGCTTATGTAATACCTGTGGAACTGGCTTGCACAATGCTTGAAAGCTGGCGCGATCACTGTGGGAGGAGGCTTGCCCTGGATACAAACCGGGAAACGCGGTGTCTGGCACCGGCTTTGCCGGTGTTCGCGGGACAAGCCCGCTCCCACAGGTACGGCGCAGGCTTAGGGCTTATGTAATACCTGTGG
>NZ_JAJSRO010000034.1:0-41027 GCF_021283425.1 Pseudomonas sp. NMI542_15
GCCGACTACATGGTCCCGACCCACCTGCTGTTCCTTGAGCGCCTGCCGGTAACGGCCAACGGCAAGCTGGACCGCAAGGCCCTGCCCAAACCCGACGCAAGCGTGCTGCAGGACAGCTACGTGGCCCCGCGCAGCGAGCTGGAGCAACAGATCGCGGCAATCTGGGCCGAGGTCCTGAAGCTCGATCGGGTCGGCGTGACGGACAACTTCTTCGAACTGGGCGGGGATTCGATCATCTCGATCCAGGTGGTCAGCCGGGCGAGACAGGCCGGGATCCACTTCACACCCAAAGCGCTGTTCCAGCATCAGACCGTACAAGACCTGGCCTCGGTGGCCACGCGCATGGAAGGCAGCGGCCCGCAGATCGACCAGGCCCCGGTGGTCGGCGAGACACGCTTGCTGCCTATCCAGCAGGCGTTTTTCGAACAGTCGATCGCCGAGCCTCATCACTGGAACCAGGCGGTCCTGCTTGCCTCGACGAGGCTTATCGATGGCGCCGCGCTGGAAAAGGCCTTGCACACGCTGGTCGAGCATCACGATGCGTTGCGCCTGCGCTTCACGCCACAACAGGACGCAGGCGCATGGCTCGCCGCCCATTGCGCCCCGGGCGACGTTGAGGCCGGGCTGCTGTGGGCAGAGACCCTGACCGACGCGAACGCGCTACAAGCCCTGTGCGAGCGAGCGCAGCGCAGCCTGAACCTGCAACAGGGTCCGCTGTTGCGCGCTGTACTGGCGACCTTGCCCGATGGCAGCCAGCGCCTGCTCCTGGTGATTCATCACCTGGCGGTGGACGGGGTGTCCTGGCGCATTCTCCTGGAGGACCTGCAGAACGCCTATGACCGCCACGTGGCAGGCCAACCTGCCGTGCTGCCCGCCAGGACCACCTCGACCAAAGCCTGGGCCGAACGGCTGCAGGCCTACGCGCAGAGCGATGCAGTGCAGGCAGAGCTCGGTTACTGGCAGTCGCAGTTGCAAGGGGTCGACGCGCAACTGCCCCAGGACAGGGCTGATGGATCGCTGCATGGCCGCCACACCGCGACGGTGCATGCGCGCCTGGACCGGCAGCAAACGTCGCGGCTGTTACAACAGGCGCCAGCCGCCTACCGCACCCAGGTCAACGACTTGCTGCTGACCGCCCTGGCCCGTGTGATCGCCCGTTGGACGCAGCGCGATGAGGTGCTGGTGCAACTGGAAGGGCATGGCCGTGAAGACCTGTTCGATGCGGTCGACCTGACCCGTACTGTCGGCTGGTTGACCAGCCTGTTCCCGGTGAAGCTGACAGCGGCGCCGAGCCTCGATGCCTCGATCAAGCAGATCAAGGAACAACTCCGCGCGATCCCCGACAAGGGCATCGGTTATGGCGCGCTGCGTTATCTGGGGGATTCGCACGCACGGGATGTGCTGGCTCGCCTGCCAGTGCCCCCCATCACATTCAATTACCTGGGGCAGCTTGACAGCACCTTTGCCGAAAGCCCAGGCACAGCCACGGAGCGATTCCTGCAGCCGGCCAGCGAGAGCAGCGGGGCTAGCCAGTCTGCCGAGGCCTTGCTGGAAAACCTGCTGTCCATCAACGGGCAGGTCTACGCTGGCGAGCTGAGCCTGGCCTGGACGTTCAGCCAGGACATGTTCGACCGCGCCACGGTACAGGCCGTGGCCGACGACTATGTCAGCGAGCTTCAGGCGCTGATCGACCATTGCGTCGATCAGGACGTAGTCGCCCTGACACCGTCCGATGTCCCGCTGGCTGCGCTGGATCAGGCCCAGCTGGATGCCTTGCCGATTCCGGCAGGTGCCATCGAGGACATCTATCCGCTTTCGCCCATGCAGCAGGGCATGCTGTTTCACACGGTCTTCGAGCAAGGCCAGGGCGAGTATGTCAATCAGATGCGCGTCAACGTTTCGGGCCTGGATATCGAGCGGTTCAAGCGTGCCTGGCAGGCAATGCTGGACCGACACGACGTGTTGCGCGCCGCATTCGTCGCCAACCTTGAACGCCCGGTGCAGGTGATCCGCAAACACGTCGAGCTGCCGTTCGACGTGCTGGACTGGACCGCGCAGGAGGACATCGAGGGGCGGCTGGATGCCTGGGCCGAGGCCGATCGTCGGCGTGGCTTCGACCTGCAGGCGGCACCCTTGTTGCGACTGACAGTCATCCAGACAGACAGTGCGCAGCATCACCTGGTCTTCACCAGTCACCATATCCTGATGGATGGCTGGAGCAATGCGCAGCTGCTGGGCGAGGTGTTGCAGCGCTACGCGGGCGTTGCTTTGGCGCGACCGGCCGGGCGCTACCGCGACTATATCGAATGGCTGCAGCGCCAGGATGCCGAGCAGAGCGAGACGTTCTGGCGCCAGCAATTGCTGCACCTCAGCGAGCCCACGCGACTGGCCCAGGCGCTGCGCCTGGATAGAAGCCGCGCGGACACCGGCCATGGCGAACATCATCAGACGCTCGACGCAGCCTGCGCCCAGGCGTTGAGCGCGTTTGCAAGGCAACGACGGGTGACGGTCAATACCTTGCTGCAGGCAGCCTGGCTGCTGCTGTTGCACCGCTATACCGGCCAGGAAGGCGTGGCATTCGGTGCCACGGTTGCCGGCCGGCCGGCGGACCTGCGTGGCGTCGAGCACCAGCTGGGCCTGTTCATCAACACGCTACCAGTGGCAGCCAGGCTGCAGCCTGACCTGCGGGTGGGGGAGTGGGTCGAACGTCTGCAGGCACAGAACCTGAGCATGCGCGAACATGAACACACGCCGCTCTACGACATTCAGCGTTGGGCGGGCTCGGCCGGTGAGCCGTTGTTCGACACGCTGCTGGTGTTCGAGAACTACCCGGTCGGGGAAGTCCTGCAGCAGGGCTCCAGCGCAGGCCTGGCGTTTTCAGGCACGCAGAATCGCGAGCGGACCAACTATCCGCTGACGCTGATGATCGAGTCGGGCAATGCCCTGACGATCCACTACCACTACGACCGCAGTCACCTCGGCGACACCGGCGTCGAGCAGATCGCCCGGCACTTTGCCAATCTGCTGAACGCCCTGGTGCAGCACGCCGATACCCCGGTCGGTGAACTGCAGATGCTCGATGACGAAGAGCGACAGCGCATCGTCCACGACTGGAACCGTACCCAGATGCAGTACCCGCATGAGTGCAGCCTGCCCGAGCTGTTCGAAATGCAGGTCGCGCGCACCCCTGAGGCCCCGGCACTGTTGTTTGCCGAGCAGACCTTGAGCTATGGCGAGCTCAATCAGCGCGCCAACCGCCTGGCGGGCAAGCTGCGCACAATGGGCGTCGGGCCGGATGTGCTGGTCGCGATTGCCGTCGAGCGATCGGTGGAAATGGTCGTTGGCCTGCTGGCGATCCTCAAGGCCGGTGGCGCCTATGTGCCATTGGACCCGGAGTATCCGCGCGAGCGCCTGGGGTACATGATGGAGCAGAGCGGGGCGCATCTGCTGCTGACCCTCAGCCATCTGCTGCCGCAGCTGCCCACCCACAGCGTGCAGACCTGGTGCCTGGACAGCGACTGGCATCAGGTGGCGGCCTTCGATGGCGAGAACCTCGGTATCGAGCAGCATCCCGAGCACCTTGCCTATTGCATCTACACCTCCGGTTCCACCGGTCGGCCCAAGGGGGTCGAGGTGCGCCACCAGGCACTGGTCAACTTCCTTGCCAGCATGGCGGTCGAGCCTGGGATCGACGCCGGCGATCGGGTCCTGGCGCTGACCTCGCTGTCGTTCGACATTGCCGGCCTGGAGCTGTACCTGCCGTTGCTGGCCGGGGCTTCGGTGGTGCTGATCGGCGAGCGCCAGAACAAGGATCCGTCGGCGCTGCAGGCTGTGATCGAGCGCCACGCCATCACCACCCTCCAGGCCACACCTTCGACCTGGCGCATGCTGCTGCAGGCGCTGCCTGCGCAGACCCTGCGCGGTTGCAAGGTCATCAGTGGCGGTGAGGCGCTGCCTGTCGACCTCGCCGAGCAGTTGCTGGCGCTGTGCGGGCGCATCTGGAACCTGTACGGGCCAACCGAGACGACGATCTGGTCGGCGGCGTACTGCCTGGACAACCAACATCCCTTGCCGTTGCTGGGCAAGCCGATCGCCAACACGACCTTGCAGGTCATGGCGCACGATCTGTCGACTGCCGCGATCGGCATGGCCGGGGAACTGATGATCGGTGGCGATGGCCTGGCGCGGGGTTATCAGCGCCGCGCGGCATTGACGGCCGAGCGCTTCGTCCCGGACCCATACGATCGCAGCGGGCAGGGTGGTGGCCGGCTTTACCGTACCGGTGACCTGGCCAGCTATCGCAGCGATGGGGTGCTCGAGTACGTGGGCCGCATCGACCACCAGGTAAAGGTGCGTGGCTATCGCATCGAACTGGGCGAGATCGAGGCAAGGCTGATCGATGATCCTGCTGTGCGCGAGGCGGTGGTCATCGACATCGATGGCCCTGGTGGCAAGCAACTGGCCGGCTACCTGGTCTCGAGCGGCGAAGCAGCGGTCGTGACGGAGGAACAGCGCAGCGCCCTGCGTCGCCATCTGCGCGAACAGCTGCGCGCGACCTTGCCGGATTACATGGTCCCCGCGTACCTCACCTGGCTCGATGCGCTGCCGCTGACACCCAACGGCAAGCTCGACCGCAAAGCGTTGCCCCAGCCTGATCCTGGCGTATCGCAGCAAGGCCATGTCGCGCCGCAGAGCGAGGTGGAGCAGCAGATCGCTGCCGTCTGGGCGCAGCTGCTGAATGTCGAGAAGGTCGGCCTCAATGACAATTTCTTCGAGTTGGGAGGGCACTCGCTGTTGGCGCTATCAGTGCTCTCGCGCTTGCAACTTTCGCTGGGATTGACCGTGGAACCGGCCGTTCTCTTCCAGCACCCGGTCCTTGGCGATTTTGCCAGATACATCGAATCCATCGGCGATGCGTCGGCTTTCGACGAAAAACTGCAGCGTCTGGATAGGCTTTTTGAAGAGTTCGAGGTGAATGAATGAGTAACGATGCCGCGCTGAATATCGCCACGCGTTTTGTCACGCTGCCGCTGGCCAAGCGCAAGCTGTATCTGCAGAAGATGCACGCCGAGAACATTTCTCCGGCTAACTTGCCAGTGCCTTGCACCCAGTCGCTGTTCGACCGCGTTCCGGTATCGTTCGCCCAGCAGCGTCAATGGTTCCTGTGGCAGATGGATCCGCAGAGCACGGCCTACAACCTGGCTATTGCGCTGAGACTGCAGGGCGCACTGGATATCGACGCCCTGCGTGGCGCCTTCCAGGCCTTGATCGTACGGCACCAGACCTTGCGCACCACGTTCTCGCTTGATGACGAACAGCTCGTTCAGGTCATTCACCCGCCAGAATCGTTCGAAATCGACGCGCAACCCGTCGACGTCGGGGCGGCGCCGGAAACCGACTTACAGATCAAGGCATGGGTCGAATCTGAGGCTCGCACGCCCTTTGACCTGGAGCGCCAGTGGCCGACCAGGGTCAGGTTGCTGCGTTTGCACGCGCATGACCATGTGTTGATCATCACCCTGCACCATATCGCTACCGATGGCTGGTCAATGCAGGTGCTGGTCGACGAGCTCATCGGGCATTACGCCCACGCATGTACCGGCGAGGCCGTGGACCTTGCTCCGCTGCCCATTCAGTATGCCGACTATGCCATCTGGCAGCGGCACTGGATGGAGGCAGGCGAGCAGGAGCGTCAGCTGGCGTATTGGCGGGCCCACCTGGGGGATGAACACCCGGTGCTGGAACTGCCCAGCGACCGGCCGCGTCCGGCGACGCAGCGCTTCGAAGGCGCGAGCCTGAAGTTCGAGCTCGAATCAGCACTGGCCGACGCGCTCAAGCAACAGGCGCAACAGCAGGGGGTGACGTTTTTCACACTGCTGCTGGCCAGCTTCCAGACCCTGCTGCACCGGTATTCTGGTCAGGATGAAGTGCGTGTCGGGATTCCCATCGCCAATCGTAACCGGGTCGAAACCGAGCGGCTGATCGGTTTCTTCGTCAACACCCAGGTACTCAAGGCGCAGTTCGATAGCTCGCTGACATTCACGGGCTTGCTCAGCCAGATGCACAAGACCACGCTGGCCGCCCAGGCGCATCAGGACCTGCCTTTCGAGCAACTGGTAGAAGCGCTGCACCCGGAACGAAGCCTGAGTCACAGCCCGTTGTTCCAGGTCATGTACAACCACCAGGCGCAAGCCAGGGGAAATGCCCGGCGCCTGCAGGGTCTGCAGGTCGAAGGCATCGCCTGGGAGCGACAGACCGCGCAGTTCGACCTCACGCTGAACACGGTCGAGCATGAGCATGGGATTGCGGTAGAGCTCAACTACGCGACTGCGCTGTTTGAAGCATCGACGGTCGCGCGCATGGCTTCGCATTTGACCCACTTGTTGGAGGCAATCGCCGAGCGGCCTTGGCAGCTTGTCGCCGAGTTGCCGATGCTCGGGCAGCAAGAGCATCGCCAGATTGTGGAGCAGTGGAACAGCACTCAAGCGTCCTACCCTGCCGACCAGGGCATGCATCAGCTGATCGAAGCGCAAGCCCGTGCGACGCCCCAGGCCCCTGCGGTGCTGTTCGGCGAGGATGTGTTGACCTACCGTCAACTGAACCAGCGCGCCAACCGGCTCGCTCACGCGTTGCGCGACAAAGGCGTGGGCCCGGACGTGCTGGTAGGGATAGCGGTGGAGCGTTCGCTCGAGATGGTGGTCGGGCTGCTCGCCGTTCTGAAGGCCGGGGGCGCCTATGTGCCGTTCGATCCCGACTACCCGGCCGAGCGCCTGGCCTACATGATGGAGGACAGCGGCATTCGTCTGCTGCTGACCCAGACTACCCTGCGCGACCAGTTGCCAATCGCCCCCAGCATGGCCTGCATTGTGCTTGATGACGCAGATGAATGGCTGGCTGCCTATAGCGACGTCGACCCTGTCAACCTCAACGTGCCGGCCGATCTGGCCTACGTGATCTACACGTCGGGCTCGACCGGCAGGCCCAAGGGCGCCGGCAACACGCACCAGGCGCTGGTCAACCGGCTCTGGTGGATGCAGAAGGCCTACGGTCTGGATCACGGCGATACCGTGCTGCAGAAGACGCCCTTCAGCTTTGACGTATCGGTGTGGGAATTCTTCTGGCCACTGTTCACCGGTGCGCGGCTGGCAGTGGCTCGCCCTGGCGATCACCGGGACCCCGAACGCCTGGTGGAGGCGATCAGGCAACACAGGGTCACGACCCTGCATTTTGTTCCGTCCATGCTTCAGGCCTTCATGACCAGCGAGCACGTGGAGCGGTGCGAAACCCTCAAGCGCGTGGTGTGCAGTGGCGAAGCATTGCCTGCTGACCTTTCAGAGCAGGTCCTGGCCAGGCTCAAGCACGTCGGGCTTTTCAACCTTTACGGCCCGACGGAAGCGGCGATCGACGTTACCCACTGGACCTGCCAGGCGCAAGCCAATGGCAGTGTGCCGATCGGCACACCTATCGACAACCTCAAGACCCATGTCCTCAGCAGTGCCTTGCTGCCGGTGCCGCAAGGTGTGGCAGGCGAGCTCTACCTGGGTGGTGTGGGTCTGGCGCGTGGCTATCATCGTCGTCCGGGGCTTACGGCGGAGCGGTTCGTGCCCGACCCGCTTGATCGGAGCGAGCAGGGTGGTGCGCGCCTTTACCGCACCGGGGACCTGGCGCGGTACCGCTCGGGCGGCGTAATCGAATACGCTGGCCGCCTCGACCATCAGGTGAAGATTCGCGGCCTGCGCATCGAGCTTGGCGAGATCGAGTCCAAGCTCCTGGAGCACGACAGCGTGCGCGAGGCCGTGGTAATCGATATCGATGGGCCGGGTGGCAAGCAGTTGGCCGCCTATCTGGTGGTCGATGTACACGCTGGCGAGCTGGAAGAACACCTGCGCCGGCACCTCCAGGCCACACTGCCGGACTACATGGTTCCCAGCCATCTGCTGTTCGTCGACGCGCTGCCGCTGACCCCAAACGGCAAGCTGGATCGCAAGGCATTGCCACGCCCGGATGTACGTCAGCGGCAGAAACACCATGTGGCGCCGCGCACCCCTCTCGAGGCGCGAATCGCCGCGATCTGGGCTGACGTCCTCAAGCTTGAACGGGTAGGGGCCACCGACAACTTCTTCGAACTGGGCGGCGACTCGATCATCTCGATCCAGGTGGTCAGCAGGGCCCGCCGCGAGGGCATGACGTTCACGCCCAAACAGCTATTCCAGCTGCAGACAGTCGAGGGGCTGGCGGCAGTGGTCGCCAAGGGGCACGCCCCGGCCATGCAGATTGATCAGGGCGCGGTGCTGGGGCGCATGCAGCTCTTGCCGATTCACCAGGCATTCTTCAACGAAGACATCGCCGATCGTCACCACTGGAACCAGGCCCTTCTGCTCAAGCCCGGAAAGGCCTTGGACAGCAACGTGCTCGACCGCGCGCTGCAAGCGCTGCTGGCCCATCACGATGCGTTGCGCGTGAGCTTCCAGCAGGAAGACGGCAGCACTTGGTCGGCCTGCTATCGCCAGATCGGCGAGCCAGCCCAGGCGACCTGCCTGTGGCAAGCGCAACTTCAGCACCCGTCCGAACTGCAGGCGCTGTGCGACAAGGCGCAACGCAGCCTCGATCTGCAGCAAGGGCCACTGCTGCGAGCCGTGCTGGCAGACCTGCCCGACGGTAACCAGCGGCTACTGCTGGTGATCCACCACCTGGCCGTGGATGGCGTTTCATGGCGAATTCTGCTCGAAGACCTGCAGGCCGCCTACCGTCAGGAGGCGCTGGGTCAGACCATTTCCCTGCCAGCCAAGACCAGTTCCGTCAAGGCATGGGCCGAGGCGCTGCAGACGTACGCCAACAGCGAGGTATTGCGCAATGAACTGCCGTATTGGCAGGCACTGTCAGCGGTCGATGCCACGCTCCCTTGCGACAACGTTGACGGTTCACTGCAGGCCAGGCATGCAGCTGTCGCCCGGACACGGCTCGATGAGCGCTACACCCGCCAGCTCCTGCAGGACGCTCCTGGGGCTTATCGCACTCAGGTCAACGACCTGTTGTTGACGGCCCTGGCCCGCGTGATCGCCCGCTGGACGAAGCAGGAAGAGGTGCTCGTGCAACTGGAAGGGCACGGTCGTGAGGAACTGTGCGATAACGTCGATCTCAGCCGTACCGTTGGTTGGTTCACGAGCATGTTCCCGGTCAGGCTCAGCACCGCCGAGGCGATGGACACCTCGATCAAGACCATCAAGGAGCAGCTGCGTGCGGTTCCCAACAAGGGGCTTGGGTTCGGAGCGCTGCGCTATCTGGGCGACCAAGAGGCCAGCCAGGCCTTGGCGGAACTGGCACCACCCAGGATCACCTTCAATTACCTCGGGCAGTTCGATGCCAGCTTCGACGAGCCTGCCGGCGAACTCGGCCAGGCAGCCTTCCTCATGCCTGCTGCCGAGCACAGTGGCGCAAGCCGGGGCGAGACAGCGCCGCTGGGCAACTGGTTATCGATCGATGGGCAGATATTCAAAGGCGAGCTGAGCCTGAACTGGACCTTCAGCCAAGCCATGTTCGAGGTCACGACGGTCGAACGCCTGGCAGCCGAATACGCTCGGGAATTGCAGGATCTGATTGATCACTGCGTATCCGAAAGTGCCTTCGGCAGGACGCCTTCGGATTTCCCCCTGTGCAACTTGAACCAGGCGCAACTCGACGCCTTGCCTGTGCCCCTCGTCGAAATCGAGGACATCTACCCGTTGTCGCCGATGCAGCAGGGGATGCTGTTTCACAGCGCCTATGAGCAGACCGGAGATTACATCAACCAGATGCGTGTCGACGTTCAGGGCCTGGACGCTGCGCGCTTCGATCAAGCCTGGCAAGCGATGGCGGCGCAGCATGATGTGCTGCGTGCCAATTTCATCACCTTGTTCGAGCAGCCCTTGCAGATCATTCGTGAGCAGGTGCAGATCCCTTGCACCGAACTGGACTGGTCGGCGTCCAAGGATCTGCAACGCGAGCTCTGCGTCTGGGCCGAGCACGATCGTCGCAAGGGCTTCGACCTGCAGCATGATCCGTTGCTCAGGATAACCGCGATCCGTACAGGCCCCGATAGCCATCACCTGATCTATACCAGCCACCACATCCTCATGGATGGCTGGAGCAATTCGCAGTTGCTTGGCGAGGTGCTGCAGCACTACGCGGGGCAGCCGGCCGAGCGTAAGCCTGGACGTTACCGTGACTACATCCAGTGGCTGCAGGGACAGGGCAAGGATCGCAGCGAAGCCTTCTGGCGAGAGCAGCTTCAGGATCTGCAGGAGCCGACACATCTGGCGCAAGTGTTCCGACAAGGCAAGTCGAACAAGGACAGCGGTTATGCCGATCATTATCAGGTGCTGGACTGGCAGCCCACGCTGAGTGAGTTCGCCCGTGAACGACGGGTTACCGTCAATACGCTGGTGCAAGCGGCCTGGCTGTTGCTGCTACAACGTTATACTGGCCAGGAATGCGTCGCCGTGGGCGCCACGGTCGCTGGCCGACCGGCGGACGTGGCCGGTGCGGAGCATCAGCTGGGTCTGTTCATCAATACGTTGCCGGTGATCAACCGGCTGCAGCCGACGATCACCGTGGAGCAATGGGTCACCGAACTGCAGGGGCGGAACCTGGCACTGCGCGAGCATGAACACACCGCGCTGTATGACGTCCAGCGCCTGGCTGGCGTAGCGGCGGATGGGCTGTTCGATACCTTGCTGGTGTTCGAGAACTACCCTGTCTCCGAGGCGCTGCGCGAGGGCGCTCCTGCAGGCTTGAGGTTCATCGACACGCACATTCACGAGCAGACCAACTACCCCTTGACCTTGGCCATTGGCCTGGGTGCGCAGTTGTCCGTTCACTACAGCTATGACCGTTCGAGCTTCAGTGACCGGGACATCGAGCAAATCGCCGGGCACTTCGCCAACCTGCTGCATGCCATCATCCAGAAGCCGCAGCGCCTTATTTCCGAGCTGCCGATGTTGGGTGTGGATGAATGCCGTCGCATCGTGGAGGAATGGAACCACACGACGGTCGATTACCCTGGCGCTCACTGCGTGCACCAGTTGTTCGAGGGCCAGGTACTGCAACGACCCGAGGCCGTCGCCCTGGTATTTGCTGGGCAGCAGCTCACGTACCGGCAGCTCAATGTCCGCGCCAATGGCCTGGCGCACCGCTTGCGCGAGCGCGGCGTGGGCCCGGACGTATTGGTCGGTATTGCCCTGGAACGTTCGGTGGACATGGTTGTGGGATTGCTGGCAATCCTGAAAGCAGGGGGGGCCTATGTCCCTCTCGACCCTGAATATCCCCAGGACCGTCTGGCGTACATGATCGAAGACAGTCGAATCCAGCTGCTGTTGACCCATCGAAATGTCCAGATACCTGCCTGTCCACACATCCACACCCTGATGCTTGATGAGCTGGATGACTGCCTGACGTGGCCGGCTGACAACCTGGCGTTTGCAGGGCACCCTGGCAACCTGGCCTATGTGATCTACACCTCCGGCTCGACGGGCAAGCCCAAAGGTGCCGCCAATACCCACGAAGCGCTGCTGAACAGGCTGTTCTGGATGCAGGACGCCTACGCGTTGCGCACCGATGACAAGGTCCTGCAGAAAACCCCTTTCAGTTTCGATGTATCGGTCTGGGAGTTTTTCTGGCCGTTGATGACGGGAGCCCGACTGGTGCTCGCCCAACCGGGCGAACATCGCGACCCGGCGCTGCTCATGCGGCTGATCGAGACCGAAGCCATCACCACGTTGCACTTCGTGCCATCGATGCTGCAGGCCTTCATCAGTGGTGACAGCCCGCAGGCGGCCTGTACTTCGCTACGGCAGGTGATGTGTTCCGGCGAGGCGCTGCCGCTTGAGCTGCAACGCAGCGCGATGGCATTGCTGCCGGGTACCCAGTTCTACAACCTGTACGGGCCTACCGAAGCGGCTATCGACGTCACCCATTGGCACTGTGTGGACGAGCAAAGTCACAGCGTTCCGATCGGCCGGCCGATTGCCAACCTGCATACCTACATTCTTGACGATGAGCTCAACCCGGTGCCTGCGCCGGTCACGGGCGAACTGTATCTGGGCGGTATCGGCCTGGCCCGCGGTTACCATGAGCGCGCGATGCTGACGGCCGAGCGTTTCTGTGTCAGCCCCTTCGGTGACGGGGAGCGTCTCTACCGCACAGGTGACCTGGCGCGCCAGCGTGAAGACGGGGTGATCGAGTACGCTGGGCGGATCGACCACCAGGTGAAGATCCGTGGCCTGCGTATCGAGCTTGGCGAGATCGAGGCGAGCCTGCTGGAGCACCCGGCCGTGAAGGAAGCCGCTGTCCTGGCAATCGACCTGGCGACCGGCAAGCAACTGGTGGCGTTTGTCGTCATCGACCGTGAAGAACACCTGAACGATGTAAAGGCCGTACTGGCGCGCCGGCTGCCTGATTACATGGTGCCTTACCATTACGTTCTGCTCGACAGCATGCCGCTGTCACCCAACGGCAAGCTGGACCGCAAGCGCCTGCCGATGCCCGAGCTCAAGGCCAACGTGCAGCAATACAGCGCCCCGAGCAACGAAGTCGAAAGCGCCCTGGCGCTGATCTGGCAGGAAGTCCTGCAGCGGGAACAGGTAGGTATTCACGACAACTTCTTCGAGCTTGGTGGCGACTCGATCGTGTCGATCCGCATCGCCAGCAAGGCGCGGCTTGCAGGTTACGACGTCTCTCCGAAACGGGTATTCGAGCACCAGACCATCGCTCAGCTCGCCGCGACGTTGGAGCGCCATGCGCCTGTATCCGAAGCGCCAGTCATTGCCCGAGTCGCCGTCAGTGAAGAACAGCGAGCGTTGTTGCCCCTGTCCGCCGACGTCATCGAAGATGTCTACCCGCTCTCGCCGATGCAGCAGGGCATGCTGTTCCATTCCATCGAGGAGAAGGGTGAAGGGCTGTATATCCATCAGGTCAGCCTGCCGGTGACCGGCCTGAAGACCGCACCTTTCATTCAGGCATGGGCAGCGGTGACCGCGCGTCACGAGGTGCTGCGTACCAGTTTCCACTGGGCCGGCCTGGCCGAACCGCTGCAGGTTGTCCATACACAGGCGCAGATGCCCGTAAGGGAAATCGATCTGCAGGGCAGCGAGGCGCCTGACGCGACCGTGCAGGCGCTTGCCCATGAAGAGTGGCTGAACGGTTTCGACCTGACCCAGGCACCTCTGCATAGGCTATTGCTGGTGAAGCTGGACTCGAACACCTATCACATGATCTGGACCAGCCACCACATCTTGATGGACGGCTGGAGCACCTCCCGGCTGTTTGCCGAGGTCATGCAGCACTACGCCGGCAAACCAGTGTCCGGCAGTGTCGGTCGTTATGGTGATTTCATCGCGTGGCTGCAGGCCCAGGACAAGGGGCGGCAGGAGGCCTTCTGGCGTGAAAGTCTGGCAGGTGTCGAGCCTACCTTGTTGGCCCAGACGATTCACCCGCGACACAGCGCCAACGAAACCGGGCACAACGCACTCTATTCACGCTGGGACAAAGCGTGGACGACGCGCCTGCAGGATTACTGCCGAAACCTGAGAGTCACGCCCAACACCGTAATCCAGGGCGCCTGGCTGTTGTTGCTGCAGCGCTACACGGCCAAATCTGCAGTCACCTTCGGGGCGACCGTCGCTGGTCGGCCGGAGTCGCTGCCGGGCGCGGACAGCACCTTGGGGCTGTTCATCAACACATTGCCGGTATCGCAGGAACTTGACCCGACCGCCTGCCTGGGGGACTGGCTCCGTGACCTGCAGGCTTACAACCTGGAGCTGCGCAACTGGTCACATACCCCACTGAACGATGTCCAGAGGTGGTCCGGTACCCCAGGTCAGACGCTGTTCGACAGCATTATCGTGTTCGAGAACTACCCGATCGACGAGAGCATGCGCGAGTCGTCCGATGCCGAAGTGGGCTTTGGCGAATCCAGTGGCGTGGGTGTGACCAACGTTCCCATGGACTTGGCCGTGCATCTCAACGACACCTTGTCGATTGAATACCTGTACCTGCGCAACAGCTTCAGTGAAGCGGCGGTACAAGGCATCCGGCAGACCATGGAAGCCACACTGGACGCCATGTTGAGCCAGCCTCGGGCGAGGCTTGGCAATCTGCAGTGCTTGCTGCCTGCCCAACTGGAGCAGGCAGCGCAATGGGGCGCCGAGCCTGCGACGGTCTATGGTACGCAGACACTGGCGCAGTCGATTGCAGCGCAAGCTCAGCGCCAACCGGATGCCGTCGCGCTGGTGTGTGCCGAGCGAAGCCTCACCTACGCGGAGCTGGAGCGGCAGGCCGAGCATCTGTGCACCGTGCTGCGGCTCAAGGGTGCCGCGCCCGAAGTGATCGTCGGCGTGGCCCTGGAGCGGTCGCTGGAGCTGGTCGTGACGTTGCTGGCGATCATGAAGACGGGGGCTGCCTATGTACCTCTGGATCTCGAGTACCCGGCAGATCGCCTGGCCTGGATGATCGAGGACTCGGGCATGCAGCTGCTGGTGACGCGCCACTCGCTGCTGCAGCGCCTGCCGTCACTGGAACGTGTACACGTCATCGAGCCTGTTGCTGATCAGCGGGTCCCCCAGCCGACGCTGCCTCCTGCGGCCATCGAAGACGGCAACCTGGCCTACCTGATCTACACCTCGGGCTCGACCGGCAAGCCAAAAGGCGTAGCTGTCGCCCAGGGCCCATTGAGCCGGCATTGTCAGGCTATCGTGGAGCGATACGAAATGGGGCCCTCGACGCGAGAACTGCATTTCATGTCGTTCGCCTTCGATGGTGCTCAGGAGCGCTGGCTGAGTACCCTGCTCTGCGGTGGCACGCTGGTCATACGCGACGGTGACGTGTGGACAGTGGAGCAGACCCTGCAGGCTTTGTGGCGCCAGCGCATCACCATCGCCTGTTTCCCGCCGGCCTACCTCAAGCAGTTGGCAGAGTCGGTGCAGGCCAGCGGCGATCAGCCGCCACCGGTGCAGATCTACTGCTTTGGTGGCGATGCGGTGCCCGAACAGACGTTCGAGCAGGTCAGGAAGACCCTCAAGCCCACCTGGATGACCAATGGCTACGGCCCTACCGAAACGGTGGTGACGCCGCTTTTGTGGAAGGTGCCTGGAGACGGTCATTGTGCGGCTGCCTATGCGCCTATCGGCCATGCGGTCGGTCGGCGCTCCCTTCGTGTACTCGATGACGAGCTCAACCCGCTGCCTCCGGGCTTCGCGGGCGAATTGATGATCGGCGGCGACGGCGTCGCTCGCGGCTATCATGGCCGCCCGGCCCTGACTGCGGAGCGCTTCGTGCCTGACCCATTGGGTAAGGAGGGTGCCCGTCTGTACCGCAGCGGTGACCTGGTACGTAGACGGGATGACGGTGTGGTCGACTACGTGGGCCGTATCGACAACCAAGTCAAGATCAGGGGGTTCCGGATCGAGCTCGGTGAAGTCGAAGCCGCTCTGCGTACCCAGGACGGGGTGCGGGACGCCGTCGTTGTCGTGCACGAAACGTCGGTGGGCAAGCAACTGATCGGGTATGTGGTAGGCGAAGACACGAGCATGGCGAAGGCTTTGAGAGCCGTACTGGCTGCCCAATTGCCGGAGTACATGGTGCCGTCGCAGATCATCGTGTTGCCTTCATTCCCGGTCACGCCGAACGGCAAGCTAGACCGCAAGCGCCTGCCGGATCCGGTATTCGAGTCGTCAGGGCATGTCGCTCCTCGCAATGAACAGGAGCGATTGCTGGCGCAGATCTGGGAAGAGGTACTGCAGGTCGATCCCATTGGCATTACGGACAACTTCTTCGAGCTTGGCGGCGACTCCATCCTCAGCCTGCAGGTGGTGTCTCGGGTGAGGAATCACCCGACCTTGGACATGGAACTCAAACTCCGTGATGTGCTGCGTTATCAGACGATCGAGGCGATCGTCGGCAAACAGGAGCAGGCCGACCATGCACCCGTGCAGGTGGCCGACACCGGGGCGGTCGACGGCCTGTTCAATCTGCTGCCCATCCAGGAGTGGATGTTCGCCGAGGCGCTTGCGGACCCCGCGCACTTCAACCAGGCCCTGATGCTCAAACCGCGCATCGCGCTGGACCTGGATGCGCTCGACCAAGCGCTTGCCTGCATCGAAGCGCACCATGACGCCCTGCGGCTGCGCTTCGTTCAGGAGAACGGTCGTTGGCTGCAACGCTACCTGACACCTGATGAGGCCAGGCAACCGCTGCTGCAGCGGGAACAGGCTTGTGACGAGCAGGCGCTGATGACGCTGGCGAATCAGGCTCAACGTAGCCTGAGGCTTGTCGATGGACCTGTCTGGCGAGCTGTGCACGTACAGCTTGCCGATGGGCAGGCGCGACTGTTGCTGGTCATCCATCACCTGGTCATGGACGGTGTGTCATGGCGGGTACTGCTCGAAGACCTGCAGCGGGCTTACCAGGCCTGTACCCAGGGTGACACGCCGGCATTGCCTGCTCGCACCACGAGCTACAGGGCCTGGGCAGAGCTTCTGCGAAAAGAGGCTGCATCGATTGGCGCGCAGCAAGGTGACTGGTGGCTTGCTCAACTCGAACCGCTGTCGAACGAGTTTCCTTGCGACAACCCGCGCGGGCGCAATGAGGTCAGCGAGCAGGCGGCCGCCCATCTGTACCTGACACGGGAAAAGACTGCGCAGTTGCTCAAACAGGCGCCTGCCGCCTATCGCACGCAGGTGAACGACATCCTACTGGCGGCGCTGGCACGTGTGCTGTGCCGTTGGAGTGGCGAAGATGCCGCATTGATCCAGCTGGAAGGCCATGGTCGCGAAGACCTTTACGAAGGCGTGGATCTGTCCCGGACAGTGGGCTGGTTTACCAGCATGTTCCCGGTACGTCTCGCCCCTGGCGAGGCTGCGGCGGTCGGTGAGTCGATCCTGGCCACGCAACGGCAATTGGCGGCGGTACCTGACAAGGGGGTCGGTTATGGCGTGTTGCGTTACCTGGGCGAACCTCGGATGCGCGAGCGCCTGGCGGCAGTAGCTCAACCGCGGGTGACGTTCAACTATTTCGGTCAGTTCGACCAAAGCTTTGACAAGCACGCTTTGCTTGAGCCTGCGCCGGAAGGGTCAGGCGATTGCTATAGCCCGAGGGCGCGCCTGGCCAACTGGCTGGAGATCGTCGGCCAGGTCTACGACGGCTCGCTTTCATTGCGATGCGTCTACAGCAAACGTCGTTATCGGGCGCAGACCATCGACGCCCTGATGGGAAGCTATCGCGAAGAACTTGAACTGCTGATTGATCACTGCCTCTCCGTGACTGGCGCTGCCTGAGTGCAAGCGCCAGGCGGTTTTTTCAAGGAATATCAAGTTGAATAACGATCTGGAAGCGTTTCTCGATATGGTTGCAATGAACCCACAGGATCAGGCCTTGCATCGGCTGGGTCCGGTGCAGGCACGCACCCGTTTCGAGTTGGCCACGCAGCGTCTTCGCTGGCAAGCGCCGCAGGACCTGGCGCTAGGTTCGCTGACCTGCACCGCACGCGATGGTACGGCTTTGCCGTTGCGTGTTTACAAACCCGCGCAGGCCGATGGCCGGCCCCTGCCGGTGCTGGTTTATTACCATGGCGGTGGCTTTGTCGTCGGCAGCCTGGATTCACATGATGGCGTATGCCGTGAGCTGTGCGCACGGTCAGGCTGCGCGGTGGTTTCGGTAGGCTATCGCCTGGCCCCTGAGCACCGGTTCCCAACGGCTTTCGAGGACGGTTGGGATGTGCTCGAAGCGCTGCCCTCCATCGCCCAGGCACAGGGGCTGGACCTGCAACGCGTCGTCCTTGCGGGCGACAGCGTGGGCGCGACCCTGGCCACCACCTTGGCCCTGCATGCCGCCAGGCAAGGCCTGGCGGCCGCGGTACGGCCGATCGGGCAACTGTTGTGTTACCCGGTCACGGATGCGGGGGGCGAATACGCCTCGCGCACCCTGTTTGGGGAGGGGTACCTGCTGGAAGACGAAACGCTCGAATGGTTCTATGACCTTTATGCACGCGAACACCTGGATCGTCACGACTGGCGTTTCTCTCCCTTGCGCGCAGAAAGCCTGAGCGGTGTCGCTCCAGCCATCGTCCTGCTGGCCGGCCTGGATCCGCTGCTGGATGAAGGGCAAGCCTACGCTGAGCGATTGCAAGCATCCGGGGTGGATGTGGAAATCATCCTGGCGCAGGACATGACCCACGACCTGCTGCGCATGATGTCAGTGACTGCAGAAGTTTCGACAGTGTACAAGCGATTGGTCGACAGTCTGCTTGCGCTTATCGCCAAGGCACGATAGACCTCCAGCCCCAAGGGCATTGTGGTCGCGCTGAGCGCAATGCCCTGGCGAGCCCCGCGTCAGGGCCCTGCTGAATCAAGCAGACAGGTGGTGTAGGAACAGAGGAGGGAAAGGCGCCAGCCACCTTCGGCGGTGGCTGGCGCAGGGGGGGGATCAGTTTTCGTAACGCAGGGTAAGCGCGAAATTGCGTGGGGCGCCGTAGTAGTTGCCGGTGTCTTCGCTGAAGATGGCAGTGTAGTATTTCTCGTCAAACACGTTGTTGAGGTTCAACTGCACGCTAACGTTCTGGTTGACCCGAAAGTTGGCATTGAGATCGACCAGGTTGTAAGCGCTCTGGGTGATGTTGTTCAGGTAGAGCTTGCTCTGGTGATAGACGCTGGTACCCACTCGCCACTGGTCCAGCGCACCCGGCAGCTGGTAGGTGGTAGCCGCCTTGAACAGTCGCTGGGGCGAGTTTTCCGTACCGTAGGTGTCGCCCTTGTTGGCCCCGGCAACGTACTTGGGATGGCTGTAGGTGTAGCCCATCGAAGCATTCCACCCAGGCATCAGCTCGCCTGACACTTCGGCATCGAAACCGCGGTTGCGCACCTTGGCACCTTCGGTATAGCAACGTGCATCGCGGTTCGGTCCGCACACACGACCGGCTTCTGGCACGACCTGGGGCAGGCCAGTCTGATCGACCTGGAACAGTGCCAGAGAGGTGTTGAGCCTGCCGTCGAACAGCTCGTTCTTGAGGCCGATCTCGTAGTTGCTGCCCGTGGTGGGGGCCAGCAGCTTGTTGTCGACACTGTAGTTGCTTTGCAGTTTGTAGATTTCAGTGTAACTGGCGTAGACCGAGGTCTGATCGGTGATGTCATAAACGATGCCCCCATACGGAATGACCTTGCGGTCTTCCTTGAAGCGATCGGTTTCCCAAGGTCCTTGGGTATCGTAATCGACCCAGCTCAAGCGGCTGCCGAGGATTACGTGGAGGTCGTCGGTAGGATTAAGACGGGTAGCCGCGTAGATCCCTTTGTCCTTGCGCACGTGGCGGCTTGGCGTAAGGTTGCCGACTATTTCCGGTTTGGGGAATTGCGAAGCATTGAAGTCGAGGACGTCTACCTTGGGGTAGATGCTCGGCGAGCCGGTCACGTACTGCAGGCGATCGCGGCGCATGCTTGTGCCCACGACCACTTCATGCTTCTGGCCCATCAGGTTGAACGCGCCATTCAGCGCTGCATCCAGGTTGACCTGCTCGTCATCGTATCTGGCGCTGTTGGGGTAGTACTGCATCGACGAGTCGGTCTCGCCGGTGTGATAACCGACCTGTGCCAAAAAGTCCGCATTGGACCAGATGAGGTTGGTCGCGACGGTCAGGTTCCAGTCTTCGTTGAACGAATGCTTGATATCGGCGAAGACGTTGCGGTTCAGCTTGTCCAGATAGGCCCATTTGCCGGCCAGGGAGGTCGAGCGGGAGAAGTCGTAGAAACTGCCGTCCTGGTGTGTTGGCAGGCCACCCCAGTCGTAACCATTGTTGTTGTCCTGCTGCAGCGAGCCACCGAGGGTCAAGGTGGTCGAGTCACTCAGGTCAGCTTCGCCGATGGCATAGAACAGCTGGTTTTCCTTGCCGGCATAATCCTGGTAGCTATTGCGGTTGTTGTACATCAGTACCGTTCGACCGCGCAGTGTCCCTTCGGCATTCAACGGACCGCCCACATCCAGCTGGGTGCGGTAGTTATCCCATGAACCTGCGCCGATCTCGGCCTTGAGCTGATAGCTCCGGGTAGGCCGCTTGCGCACCATGTTGATGGCTGCCGACGGGCTGCCCGCCCCCTGCAGCAGGCCATTGGCGCCGCGCACGATCTCGACCCGATCATACATGGCCATGTTATTGACCGACATGACGTCCATCGAGAAGCTTTCAGTCACGCTGGTCGGCAGGCCATCGACCTGCAGGTCGTCCACCTGGAACCCTCGCGAGTAATACAGTGGACGCTCGGTGCCGAAACCCTTGACGGTATTGATCCCTGTCGCGGCCATGGCCACGTCTTCCAGGGACTGCATGTTCTGGTCGTCCATCTGTTGGCGGGTGACGACGCTGACCGATTGGGGCGTCTCCCGGGGTGACAGCCCCAGCCTGGTGGCCGTGCTGGTCACACCCGTGGTGTATGAGCCTGTGTTTTCGGTAGTTGCACCCAAGGCAGCGGACTGGATGCTCGTGGCATCGAGGAGCATTGCGCTGTCACCCTCGTTGCTCGCCTGCAAGGTCAATGTGTTGTCGCGCAGCTGATAGCGCAGCCCACTCTCCCCGAGCAAGATACGCACCGATTGATCCAGGCTGTGACGACCGCTTAACGCACCCGAGCGAAGGTTCTGCACGGCACCGGGCTCGTACAGCACCTGCACGTCGGTCAGTTCTGCAAACTTCTGCAGCGCCGAGCTCAGTGGCTGTGCCGGGATATTCAAAATCAGTTGCTGATCTTGCGCCTGGGCCGCCAGGGGCAGCGCCAGGGTGAGGGCCAGCGCTGGCAGTTGTGCATTGAAAGCGCGTCGAAGGCCAAGCGCCCTGGTCAAGTGATTCAATCGAAGGTGGGTGGGCATTTCGGTGCTCGTTGTAGATGTTGAGTGGGCAGGCTGGGCAGATCTGTTTTTATGTCGACTACGGGTATGACGCACGATGGGTGACAAACCGGAATGCAAATGTTTCGCTTTTGTTGCATCAGGCGACGCACGTTTCGACCAGCACCCTACCGGCCTCCATGCGCACCAGTTGGTCGGCGACATCGAAATAGCGGTCATCATGGCTGATGACGATGATGGTCTTGCCCAGGCGCTTCAGTTCGGGGAGCAGCTCGGTATAGAAGATGCGCCGGAATGTCGGGTCCTGGTCCGCTGCCCATTCGTCGAACACCAGCACCGGGCGCTCCTCGAGCCAGGCGTTGATCAGTGCCAGCCGCTTGCGTTGCCCGGTCGAGAGGTCGGTGGTGGTGAAACTGCCGTCGCGGATGCTGACCTTGTGTGCAATTTCCAGCCGCTTGAGATAGACCTCGGCGCTCTCCGGCACCTGCTGCGCGCCCAGGAAGGGGTCGTCGAACAGGTAGTAATCAGAAAAGACAGTGGTGAAGAGCTGGCGGTAATCGTCGCGATTGAGCGCGGTGATGGGTTGGTCGTTGATGCGTATCTCGCCTTTTTGCGGCGGATACAGACCTAGCAGCAGCTTGATCAGGGTGGTCTTGCCACAGCCGTTTTCACCGACGATGAACACGATATCGCCCTGGCTGACCTGCAGGTTCACCGGCCCAAGGGTAAACGGCGCATTGCCGTCGACCGGAGGGAAGGCAAAACGCACGTCATGCAACTCGAGAGTACGCAAGACGGGCAGCTGGCTGGCCTTGTCTTCGAGCAGCAGGTGCGGCTCGGGGGAGGAGAACTGTTCGGACAACTCGGCAATCCGGCGGAAGGCGATCTGAGCCCGGCTGACGATGGGCAACGTGCCTACCAGATATTCCAGCGGGCCTTTCATGTACAGCAGTACCAGCACGAAGCCGCTCATTACTGCCTTGTCGCCGCTAGGCCACAAGGATTGCAGGGCAAGGGCCAGGCCGATAACCACGAAGAACAGCATCGAGCCGAAGGTCTTGGCGATGACGAAGGTATTGATGGAGCGGATCTGGATATCGCGTATCTGGTCAGCTGTGCCTTGGATATTGCGGCTGAACATGCGTTGGCGGCGCGCGCGGTGGATGCGCAGCTCCTTGGCACCGGCGGCGATCGCATTGTAATGCCGTTGCAGTTCATCTTCGGCGTCCCGTGCCGCAACAAACCCTCGAATGCCCTTGGATCGGGCGATGTACTGCACGACGGTACCGAGTGCGATCGCTGCCAGCATCAGCAGGAACATCGGCCAGGAAAGCAATGCCAGATAGCCAAGGCAGCCCAAGGTAACGGTCAGGGCGATCGCCAATGGCGCGAAAGCGAAAGCGAAATCGCTGATGGTGTCCACGTCGTGCGTCAGCACGGGGATCAGTCGATGGCTGCGATAGCGCTCGATCTGTTCGATGGGGGCAGACAGGACCTTCTCGCCCAGTTCCTTGCGCAAGGCGGCGATGATGTTCTGGCCCACCCGGTTGCTACCGATGTCGGAAAACACCGAGCTGGCCAAGGCCACCAGGCAAAGCCCGGCGAAACCCCAGACAACGCCTTGGGTCAGGCCGCTGTCGTCGTGCAGGGCGCGGTTGATGGTGGCCAGCAGGAAGGTGATGCTGAGGCCGCCGACCATGCCCAGGATGACGGACAGCGCGACGGTATATTTGAACGGCTTGAGCAGGGCGAAGAGATCCTGCACGGCGCCGCGGGAGGACTGGGACATGATGGGCTCCTGAGTTGATCAGCCGACGCTGGCAAGGGGTTTGGTTTGCGCCTGGTGTGCGCTGCTGGAAAGGTTCAGGGCGCCATAGAGCGCTTTTCCGATCTCTTCGCTGCGCATCGGCAGCACTGAAAGCAAGGTGTCGCTCAAGCCGTGGGTGGCCTCGCAGAAGCCTTGCAGGAAGACTGGCGCCTGGAGCTGTGGGGTGGCCAGGGCGCGATAGGTACGGTCCACTTCCAGGCCATGCAGGTAAGGCAGAAGCGGTTCGAGCAGGTGCTGATGGCTGTTGCGCTCGTAGCCGGTGGCCAGTATCACGGCATCGTAGCGGTGGGTCTGCTGTTGCCCGGTGGCGAGGTCGCGCAGGGTCAGTTCGATGCCCCCTTCGACATCGACTGCCGCTTCCAGGTGTTGACGGCAGAGCACCGCGTGGCGGGGCTGACGGGTGATCTTCTGCCGGTACAGCACGGCATAAATGCGCTCGATCAGCCCCAGGTCGACGACCGAGTAGTTGGTGTTATGGTATTCGCCGATCAACTTTTCGCGGTCTTGCGGTGCTTGCTGGAAAACCAGGTCGGTGTACGCAGGGGCGAAAATTTCGTTGACGAAAGGCGAGTCGTCGGCGGGCTTGAGGGCTGAGCTGCGCAGGATCATTTCAGCCCGCACCGAAGGAAAGCTGTCGTTGAGGTCGATGAACGCTTCGGCGGCACTCTGCCCGGAACCGATGATCGCGATACGCATCGGCTTGCCTTCGCTGCAGGCCAGGTGCTGCATGCCGGTGAGGTAGCGGGAATGATGAAAAACCCGGGCATTGTTGCGCAGCGGGGCGAACATGGCTGGAATCTTCGGTGAGCCACCGGTACTGATCACCACCGAACGCGTGCGGCGGGTGCGCTGCATGCCTTGTGCATTGCGCGAGATCAGCCTGAGGTGATGAATGACCCCATTATCGAGTTCGGGCTCGATGCGCAACACATCTTCGCCATACAGTGCCTGCTCGGCGAACTGCTCGGCGACCCAGCCCAGATAGTCGTTGTACTCCAGCGGGCACGGGTAAAAGGTGCCGAGGTTGACGAAGTCGACCAGGCGGCCCTGCTGCTTGAGGTAGTTGACGAAGCTGTAGGGGCTGGTGGGGTTGCGCAGCGAAACCAGGTCCTTGAGGAACGAGATCTGCAGTTCGCTCTGCGAGGACAAGGTATCCCCATGCCAGCGATAGTGCTCCTGCTTGTCCATGAACAAGGCGTCAATGGGCTTGCCATTGCTCTGGGAAAGCTCCTGCAGGGCGATGGCCAGGGCCAGGTTGGACGGGCCGAAGCCTACGCCGATCAGGTCGTGGAGAGTTGAGGCGCTCATGTCGTTGACTCCTGCTGTTGCTGGTGAGCGGTGAGTAGGTGTTAAACGAAGCCGCAGAGGCTGGATTTAGCCGGTCACGACCAGCCGGGCATGCACCCCACGCAGGTGTTCGCAGAGACGCAGAAGTTGTGATCCGAGGAGGGGCATACGCTGCGCGCTGGCGCACGAAAACCCCGCAGGCATGCTGCGCCAGGCGCCCGCCGGGGTTCGTGGCTCAGGGTAGATGCGGGTAGGCGCAGCGCAGCCTAGCGTTGCATGACGTCGAAGAACGCCTTCAGAAAGGCTTGCATTTGCTCCGCCGTGCCGACACTGACGCGCATCCACTGCGGCCACGCCTCGAATACCCGTCCAACCCGGACCCGGCGTTGTGCAAGTGCTTCGATCACGGGTTTGGCAGGTCGGCCAAGGGCCACCATGAAACAGTTGGCGTGTGCGTCGGTGCAGCGGTAACCGGCCTTTTGCAGGGCGTCGGTAGTGGTCAGAAGAATGTGGCGATTGATGCGTTTGCGTTCGCTGACCAGGTCGCCTTGTTGCAGGCTGGCGATACCGCCCATGGCGGCGGCAAGCGGCACGAAGTTGTAGCCGTTCAGGCGTTGCAGGTCGTGCAGCAACGCCGGTTTGCCGATCGCCAGCCCCAGGCGGGCACCGGCCATGCCATAGAGCTTGGAGAATGTCCTCAACACCAGGACATCGTCATGGCTGACCGCCAGATCCAGGCAGGAAGGGGCGTCGCAAAAGTGGATGTACGCCTCATCGATGATGGCCAGGCTGCCTGCCGGCTTGTGGCTGACCAGGTGCTCGATGTCGGCGCGTGGCGTCAGCGTGCCGGTGGGGTTGTTCGGATTGCACAGGTACAACACCCCGGGCTGGGGGTTGGCGGCAAGCATGCCGCGCACGTCATGGGCGTGGCGGGCATCGAGCGGCACTTCATGCACGGTCGCGCCGACGGCTCTGGCGCCATTGGCCACGGAGTCATAGGTCGGCGCGGCGGTGACCACGGCCCGCTTGTCGGCGTGGCGAGCCAGGGCATATTGCAACGGTGAGCGGGAGCCGCAGAAGACTGCCACATGGTCTTCGGGCACGTTGTGCTGCCGCGCGAACAGCTCGATCAGGCGATATTCATGCTCCGGAAAGTAATGCCCGCTCTGGCGTATCCCCAGGCTCATTGCCTGGAGCGCCGAGGGGCAGGGGCCGTAAGGGCTCTCGTTGTAGTCCAGGCGGATGATGTCATCGTCCACCGTCGGATCGCCCGCTGCGCCCGCCGCCCAGGCGGGCATGGCGGGTACGAGGCCGGTCAAGGTGGCTGCCGCTACGAAACGGCGTCTGCTCAAAGCGGACATGGTCACTCTCCCTGTAGGTTGTCAGTTGTGCTCGCCGTCCTTGAGGTCGCGGGCTACCCGAAAGCCCAGCCAGTCACCGCGCACTTCGGGTTCGCGCTCGTTGCGGTTGCCCGAGCGGGAGAAGATGGGCGGTTCCAGGTAGTCGTTGCCGCGGATCTGCCGGTGCGTGCAGGTGCCACCTGTGGTCCAGGCGCTGCCATCGGTGGGCGCACCGACATAATCGGTGTGCCAGCAGTCTTCGACCCACTCGTAGATGTTGCCATGCATGTCATACATGCCGAACGCGTTGGCCGGGAAGCTGCCGACCGGCGCCGTGTAGGTGAAGCCATCCCGTGGCCCGTAAGTGTTGGCATGCTTGCTGATCTGATACTCGCCTTCCTCATCGAAGGGGAACGGGAAAGGACCGGTGGAGCCAGCGCGACCTGCGTATTCGCGTTCGGCCTCGCTGACCATGCGGTAAGGCTTGCCGGTTTTCTTCGCCAGCCAGCCAATATAGCCGCGCGCTTCCTCCCAGGTCATGCAGACCGCTGGCTGGGTAGGCCCTTGCGGGTAACTGGGCTTGCCGTTCTTGCACAGACGGCCCGGGCGATCGTCGCCGTCGGGCAGCACGGTGTGGGTGTCCCTGGCATAGGCTTGCCATTGGCTGGCCGTCACGTGGAAGCGACTCATGGCGAAGGCCTTGGCGAATGTTACGGTATGCAGCGGACCTTCATCGTCCTGTTTGCCCAGTTCGTCATCGGGGGTGCCCATCACGTAGCTGCCGGCGGGCAGCACGACCATTTCCGGGCAATCCTTGCAGTCCTTGAAGACCTTGCCCGGTGCACTCGGGGCGCCAGCGAGGGCATCGAGCGACAGCGAGAGACAACCGAGTGCAATCAGTGAGGTCAGCCGTTTCATGGGGTTCCTTGCGGGTAGTGGGCAATGGGAGGTGGGGTGGGCATGGCAGCTTTCTGGGCGGCTTCCCAAACACGCAGGAAGTTGGCCCCCCAGAGCTTGGCGATGTCTTCATCGGAATAGCCACGCTGCATCAGTTCGGCGGTGACATTGCGGCTCTGGCTGACATTTTCCCAGCCGACCACACCGCCGCCGTCGTTGAAATCGGAACTGATGCCTACATGGTCGATACCGATCTTCTTCACCGCGTAATCGATCGAGTCGACATAGTCGGCCAGGGTGGCCTCTGGCTCGGCGCCGAGGATTTCGTAGAACGGTGTGAGGTATTCACCGAACTTCTTCTCTGACCAGATCGAGAACACCGGGTCGGTGGTGGTGCCCATCTGGGTCTGGTTTTGTACGTCGGGCAAGCCATGCCTGGCACGCAAAGCGTTCATCTTCTCGATGGTCGGGCGCGAGAACGGCTTGAGGTAGTGGGAGTAGGCCACGATATTGACCAGCCCATCGGTGGCCTTGATGTGTGCCAGGTCGGCATCGCTGAGGTTGCGGCGAATGTCCATCAGGCCTTGTACGCCGGTGTGCGAGGCCATGACCGGCGCTCGGCTAAGCTGGGTGACCTGGGTCAGCGCCTGGCTGGACATCTGCGACACGTCGATGACCACGCCGAGGTCGTTGAGCCGGGTGATGGCGCGCCGACCAATCGCGGAAAGCCCGCCCAGCGGGTCGACCGAATCGCCCAGGAAAGGCAGGGGCCGTGCCGAGTCTACCCAGCTGTTGTTACCGACGTAGCCTGGTCCGAATACCCGCATGCCGCGTGCGGCCCAGTGGTCCAGTTTGTCAATGTCGTCGCCCAAAGGCGCGGCATTGAGCATGCTGATGATGATGGCGAACTTGCCTTCACTGACCAGTCGGCGGAAGTCAGCGGGGGTGTAGGCGATGCCGGCCTGTGCAGGGAAATCCTTGGCGATGCTGGTGATGATCCGGTAGCGCACTTCCAGTTCGTTGGCCATTGCGGCCTCGAAGCCTGGGGTGGGGCGGTGTGGCCAGTTGGGCCCACTCCAGAATTCCGGCCATGACCAGATCGCGATCGAAGCGCCGCTCAGGCGGCCTTTGGCGGCTTTCACCAGATCGAACTGTGTCGGGCCATCGCGGTTTGCTTCCTCGCCATCGGTGCCATAGCTCAGCGGCACATCGAGGTGCGCATCCAGGGCCGGGATGCGCGCCTGCAGGGCGTTGGCTCGCTGTTCGATTTCCCGGCTGTAGGGGTGCTTGGCAAGGTAAACCCAGTACCACCAGGCGCCTGCGGCCATCAGGAGCAGGAGCAGAAGTGCCAATGCCCATGGCCATCTGCGCGAAAACAAAGCCGGTTTCTTCATTGCGTACTCGATCGCCTGCACGACGGCCCCATGCCGTTCGAACTTGCTGGGTGAAACGAGCCGGGGCAAAGAGAATTTAGCAACCCTCTAAATCGCTTCCTCAACCATTCGTTTTTGCAGCAGTAGTCACGTCATGAGTACAGTGGATGAAAGTGTCACGTCGAAAGATCCTGGCAGGCCTGGTGGCTGCCGGTGTAGCTCTGCCTGCCGGCTATTACGCACAGCAGGAATGGCAGCGGGCCCAGGAAGCGGAGCTGAGCAGTGACGAACCTGCGGTGCCGGTCGACGACCTGCCCAATGCGCTGCTGGGTGAACGCCTGGTCGGGATCTGGGACTGGCGCCTGACAGGCAATCACCCGGCGCTGGCTGTGCTGGCCGGGCCGCAGCAGCTGTTGCTCGACGTCGGGCAGGGTGCCCGTGCCTTGCGTGGCTACCTGGGTACCGCGCCGTATGGCGACCGGGGTTTGCAGGTTTACGGGCCGCTGGCTGCCGACCGATTGCCAGCGGTGCGCCTGAAGATAATTGCCGGCCCTGGCGAAGCCTATGACTGCGACGCCGTGCTGGATGAGATATGGGGCGACTGGAGCGAGGGCGGAGGCAGCGCCACCCTGAGTGGGCAAGTGCGTCTGGCAGGGACGCAGGCGGGGCATTCCGGTGTGCAAGCGGGTTTTGTCGCGGTCCGTCGACCGTTTGTGCTGGCGCGTGAGCGGCTGCCTTTTGTGGCGGCCCTGCACGAGGACCTGATTTCGCCGCAGCGCCGCTACTATCATCAGCTGTGGCATGCCAGCCGCGATCGTTGGCACCGCATCGATGATTCCCGACGGCAGATGGTGCGTGCGCTGGGCTGGCAGGTCGGCCCATTGGGCAAGGAGCGCAACGCCCGCGGGCATGATCGCCATCGCAACGGCTCCGGCGAGGATTTTCTGTTCATGCATCGGCATATGCTGCACGGGGTACGTAAGGTCCAGGACCTGCGTTCCTGGGCCAGCCTGCCCGCGGCACGTCCTTCGATCGGGCATGGCGCCCAGGCGTTTTTCGATTACCTCGACAACCGCGACGGCTACAGCGTCCCGCCCAATTGGCAGGCGGCCGGCGATGATGCCTTCAGCCAGTGGCTGTACTACGTGAAGAGCACTCAGGGCCTGCACGCCAACTTCCAGTTGTGGGAAGCCCAGCTGCATGACCCGGAATATCTCAGCACCTTGTGCCTGGGAGAGTTGGGGTCGCGTATCGAGTTGGGGGTCCACGATTGGTTGCACATGCGCTGGGCATCCCTGGGGCGCGATCCGAACTCGGATTACCCGATGCCCTACGGGCGTCGCAACTATGATTTTTCCGAACGTTGGTTTCGCGCCGAGAACGACTTCCTTGGCGATCCGTTTTCATCCCACGTGAACCCGGTGTTCTGGGCGTTTCATGGCTGGATCGACGACCGTCTGAACGACTGGTACCTGGCCCACCAGCAGGCGCACCCGGGGGAAGTGAAGCCGCGAATGATCGAGGGTGTTCCGTGGTTTGCGCCGGGGCGCTGGGTGCGTGTGGCCGAGCCTTGGCTAGGGCCCACCCGTGACGGTTGCGGTGCCTGGGGGCTGGGCAATGGAGGCGGCACCGGGAAACTGGACATCGAGACCATGAAGCTGGCCTTGCAGGTCATTTTCAGCCCGGAAGAAGACGCCGATCGCCTGTCTGGCAGGGTGCCACAGCGGCCCTGGTATGCTCGCCATCTTGCACCTGGCCCGCGGCGTGACGGGTTGTAGCGCGGGTGCCCGGCATCGGATCTTCAGTGCCTGTGAGCGCGGGCTCACAGGCACTGAAGATAGCGTGACGAACTACCTCACCGTCATCAGCGCATCCGTGCCTGTCCACCCCCCGCCCAATGCCTTGTAAAGCGCAACACTGGCCTGCAGCCGCGCCTCACGCAGGCGTACCCGCTCGGCCTGTGCTGCAAACAGGCTGCGTTGCGCCTCCAGCACGCTGAGCAGGTCTTCGGCCCCGGCCCGATAGCGGTTTTCGGCCAGGTCGAACGCGCGCTGTGCCTGGCTAAGCGCCTCATTCTGCCAGCGAGTCTGGCGGTCCAGGCCGTCCACGCTGTTCAGTGCCTTCTCGACTTCGCCGAAGCTGGTTATCAGTACGCTGCGATACGCATCGAGCAACTCGTCCTGGCGAGCGATGGCGCGATCACGCGCAGCGCGCAAGGCGCCATTGTTGAAAATGGGGGCCGTCAGACCGGCACCGAGGTTGAACGCCGGGTTGTGCAGCAGGTCGATGGCCTTTCTGTCGCCGGTGGCCAGGCTGGCCGTCAGGCTTACCGTGGGGAACAGGGCTGCCCGTGCAACGCTGACATCCGCCTGAGCCGCTGCCAGGCGCGCCTCTGCGCTGGCAATGTCCGGGCGACGGGTCAACAGCTGGCTGGGAATGCCGGCGGCAATGCTCGGGCCGCGCAGTTGATCGAAAGGCTGATCGGCAAGCTCAAGTGCCTGCACCGGCACACCGAGCAGGGTTGCCAGGGTGATCTGCGCATCGCGGGCTTCTTGCTGGTAGAGCGGCAACTGTCGTTGCTGATTGGCCACCAGGCTCTCTTGTTGGGCCAGCTCCAGGGCAGTTGACGAGCCAGCCTGAAACCGCGTGCGCACCACATTGAGGATCTTGTCGGCGTTTTCCAGGTTGAGCGTGGCGATGTGGGTCTGCTCGCGAGCGGCGAGGGCTCGCAGATAGGTGTCGGCAACACTGCTCGTCAGGCTCAGCTCGAGGGTGTCACGGTCAAATGCAGTGGCTTGCAGGCCAAGCCGGGCACTGTCCCGTGCAGCGGCATTTGCGCCCCAGAAGTCCAGCTCGTAGCTGGCCGTCAGGGCCGTGTCGAAGTAGCGGTAAGTCCGTTTGCTGCTCGAGGTGTCCTGTTCGCTGTACCCTTGGCCTCGCAGCAGGCGCTGCTGATAGGCGTCGGCGCTGGCGTCCAGGCTCGGCAGCAGAGGGCCACCGGCAATGCGAAGGTCGGCCCGAGCCTGCCTGACCCTGGCCATGGCGGCGCGCAGGTCATGGCTGCCGTGGCGCGCCTGCTCGATGAGCTGGCTCAATTGAGCGCTGTTGAAGGTTGTCCACCACTGCGCCGAGGCAGCCGTGACCCCAGTCGGACCTTGCCAGCTGGCGGGCGCAACAATACCGCTGTCCAAGGGGGCGGGTGGGTGGCTGCAAGCGCCAAGCAGGGTCAGCAGCGGCAGCAGAAAAAGCGGGGTTCTGGTCATGGTCATTCACTGGTCAGAGCGGCGACAGGGTCGAGGGCGGCAGCCTTGCGCGCGGGCATGAAGCCGAAGATGACGCCGGTGGCTACCGAGCAGGCGAAAGCACCCACCATCGCCAGGGCGGAAAACGCCACGGCCACCTGGGCCAGGCTGAGTACCACACCGATCAGCAGCGCCAGGCACACGCCGATAAGGCCACCGGTGAGCGAAAGCACAACGGCCTCGGTCAGAAACTGGCGCAGGATGTCGCGCTGCCGGGCACCGGTGGCGATCCGTATACCGATCTCGCGGGTGCGTTCGCGCACGGTCATGAGCATCACGTTCATCACGCCGATTCCGCCCACCAGCAGCGAAATGGCGGCAATGGCCCCCAGCATCAGGGACAACCCGTTGCGCGTCGCGGCTTCGGCCTGGATCATCGCCGCGCTGTTGTCGATCTCAAAATCTTCGATGCCATTGTGCAGTCTCAGCATCAACTGGCGTATCGCCCGTTCGGCTTCATGCACCTGGGTGCTGTCGGCGGCGCCGATGATCACGTATTCCGGGTGCTGTGTGCCGGACAGCCGTATGGCAGTCGCTGAGTACGGCACTGCGATGCGCAGGTCGTTTCGCTGATTGGCGCCGCTGGAGCCTTTGCTGGCCAGCACGCCGATCACCTGGAAAGGCACGTTCTCGATGAGGATGTATTGGCCGATCGGGTCTTGGCCGTCCACGAACAGCTTTCTGCGCACTTCTGAGCCGATCACGGCCACGGCGGCAGCCGTAGCCAGGTCGTTGTCGGTAAAGAAACTGCCCTCGCTGACGGGCCAGCTCATCAGGGTCGGGAACACCGGCGTATAGCCGCCTATGGTCGATTCGAGATCGCGGTTGCCGAAGCGCACCTGCGCTTCCAGCGTCATGGCCGGCATGATGGATTTCACCTGGGGCAGCTCGGCCAGCGCCTGTACGTCGCTGAGGCGAACGTCGCCGGGTGGGGCGCGCGGAGCGGGAGAGGCGCCGTTCATGAACATGATGTTCGAGCCGAACGCGCCCATCTGGGCCATGACCTGGCGCTTGCTGCCTTCGCCCACCGCCAGCATCACGACCACTGACGCGACGCCGATGATGATCCCCAGCAGGGTCAGCGCGGTGCGTGTACGGTTGCTCCACATGACCCGCCAGGCGGCCTGCAGCGCGTCGCGGGTTTCGCCCAGCCAAGGGCTGCGCTGGGTGTCGGCCCGGGCCAGGCGATGGGCCAGATCATCTGCCTGCAGTGCGCCCTGGCGATCCTGTGGCGGCGCCTGACCGGCGCCACTGTCGCTGATCACTTCGCCGTCGCGGATCTCTATGATGCGCTGCGCACGAGCGGCCACATCGCGGTCATGGGTGATCAGAATCACCACATGGCCCTGCTCGGCCAGCTCATCCAGCAGGCGCATGACCTCGGTGCCACTGTGGCTGTCCAGCGCACCGGTGGGCTCGTCCGCGAGGATGATGTGGCCGCCGTTCATCAATGCCCGGGCGATGGATACCCGTTGTTGCTGGCCACCTGAAAGCTGGCGCGGGCGATTGCCGGTGCGCTCACCCAGGCCCAGGCGTTGCAGCAGGGCCCGGGCCCTTTCGGCGCGCGTGGCAGCGGTGGTCCCGGCGTAGATTGCCGGCATCTCCACGTTCTCTTGCGCCGAGGCGGAGGGGATCAGGTGGTAGCCCTGAAACACGAACCCGAACGCCTCGCGGCGCAACCAGGCCAGCTCGTCATTGTTCAGCCCGGCAACATCCTGGCCGGCGAAGCGATAGCTTCCGGCGCTCGGGCGATCGAGGCAACCCAGGATGTTCATCAGGGTCGACTTGCCGGAACCCGAGGTGCCGACGATGGCGATGAATTCTCCGGCATGGATCTTCAGGTCAATGCCGCGCAACACATCGACCTGAGGGCTGTCACCGCCACCGTAGGATTTACGGATGCCGACCAGTTCTATCAGCGGAGTGTTCATGTCAACCCTCGCTGCCGACAGGGCCGATCAGCAACTTGTCACCTTCATCAAGGCCCTCGAGTACCTGCACGCGCAGGCGGTCGCTGAGCCCGGTGCGTACCTGGCGCGTCTGGACTTCGCCCTTGCCGGTCAGCACGTGGGCAGTCTGCAGCCCCTCGCGCTGGCCGCGTCCCTGCAGTGCGGCGATGGGCACGGTCAATACGTCCTTGGCGGCTCCGGCGACGAAGAACACCTGTGCGGTCATGTCGGCCATCAGCGCATTGTCATCGTTGTCGACGTCCAGCAGCACGGTGTAGAGCACCACGCGCCCGGTCCCGTTGGCACTTGTACCGCTGGCGGCAACCGGGCTGCCCCCGCCTTGACTGAGCTGATCCAGCGGCTTGGGCGGGATTGGCAAAATTTGCCTGACGGTGCCGGTCCAGCGCCTGCCGCCACTGCCCAAGGTGGTGAAGTAGGCCTGCATGCCGGTCTTGACCTGGCCGATATCGGCTTCCGAGACTTCGGCCCAAACCGTCATCGGCGACAGTTTGGCGATCCGCAGGATCAGCGGGGTGCGCTGCTGTGCGTTCAAGGTCTGCCCCTCGCGTGCATCGACCGCCACCACCGTGCCGCCAATTGGAGCATAGATGCGCGTATAGCCAAGCTCGGCTTCTGCGCTGCGTAACGTGGCCTGTGCCTGGAGAATCTGTGCCTGGTACATGTCAATCCGCGCCTGGGTTGTCAGCACTTTCGCCTGGGCGGTTTGCACATCTTCCTCGCGCGTGGCGCCGTCGTTGGCCATCCGCTGCTGACGCCGCAACTGCTGCTCGGCCAGGACATGCTCGGCGCGTTGCTCCTTGACCTGCGCTTTCAGGGTTTCGATGGCATAGCGCTCGGCATCCAGCCGGGCCTGTTGCGTTGCGGGGTCGATTTCCACCAGCAACTGCCCTTGCTTGACGGTGTCTCCTACCTCGACATGCAAGGTACGGATCTGGCCGGAGGCCTGCGCGCCGACATCGACGTACTGGCGGGGTTGCAAGGTGCCCAGAGCGGTGACGCTGGCTTCGATGTTGCCACGGCTGACGCTGACGAAAGGCCGCTTATCGGCTTCGCCGGGCAACAATTGCCAGGCTGCGAGTGCGGCCAGCGGGATCAGGCAAAGCACGAGTGTGACGGCGCGACGAGTAAGGCGTTGAGGGATCATGCAGTATTCCGACCATGAGAGGGCCGCTGTCACCAAGGAGCAGCTAGGGAGGCTGCCGATTAAACGAAAGCGCCAAGGACGGATTTAGCGGGAAGCGCCCGTTGCGGGCAGGGGAAATGTAACAGCGTCTTTAAACTTGATGAGAATTATTATAGTTTAAGCGCCGGCAATGCCATTACTTGGCCTGCACTGCAGTCATATCATCATCGGAAAACAGGGAAAGCGCTTCGATGCCGTCTTCGGGTGTACTGCTCGAGCAATACTATCGTGAACTGGTCGGGTACCTTCGTTCGCGTCTCGGCAGCCGCCATGCTGCCGAGGATATCGCTCAGGAAGCCTATCTGCGGATACTCGAGCGGTGTGACGACACGCAGATCTCCCATCCGCGCGCTTTCCTTTATCGCACGGCCCTGAACCTGGTCACCGATGGCCATCGGCGCAGCAAAGTCCGCCGCGCCGAGCCTTTGGAAGTACTGGAGACCGACGAGCGGTTCTTTGTCGCGCCCGTGCACGGTGTCTGTCGGCAGGAAGAGCGCCTGGCGTTGCTGCAACGTGCGGTGGCCGAATTGAGCGAAACCTGCCGGCAGTGCTTTTTGCTCCGCAAGCTCGAAGGCCTGTCGCATGGCGAGATCGCCACGCGGCTGGGTTTGTCCAGGGCCACGGTGGAAAAACACATCGTCAACGCCATGAAACATTGCCGCCTGCGCATGCGCGAGTGGGCCGAGGCCTGAGCGCACGCGCGGCTGCGCGGCGCGGGTTGCGTTCGCATCAGTTGCCTGACGGTGCACCGAATGTCAGGGCGCCCTTCATCATTGTCGAATGGAAAGGGTAGGAGCAGAAGAACGCGTACGCCTGGCCGGCCTGCAGCACGCGGGTGTCGAAGGTGACCGAATCCTTTTCGCCGCCACCGATTAACCGGGTATGGGCGAGCACGCGCTGGTCGCCCGGCTGGATATAGTCATCGGCTTCACCGGCTGCAGCGCCATCGGTGGTCACGCCTTTTATGTCTTCCTTTTTGGCTAGCACCCAGTTGTGGCCCATGATGTTCCTGGGCATCGTGCCGGTGTGCTGCAGGTTCACCGTGAAGCGTTGGCAGGACTGCGGCACGGTGATCGTCTTCAGGTCGTAGGTCATCTGGTCGGTACTGCGAATGTCCACGGAGCAGGGCTCGGCGGACCATGCGACGCTGGAAAGGCTCAGGGCGAAAAAGGCGAGGGCAGGGCGAAACATCTGGGTACTCCGAAAATGTAAGAGGCAATGCCTTGGGGCATGCGCCTTTTTTATACGAAGCCCGGACGTCAGGGTTTAGGGCGGGCGCTAGCCGCTCGCTTTGCCGGGGGGAGCACGGGTGGTAATCCTGCTTGCCGGGTTAAAGGCAAATGCAAATTCCGTCAGTCAATCACTTGATTTATGCGGGTTTACCGACTTCTATCAAAGAAGACCGCTGCCAGGCGTGACCTTGGCAGTAGCCGTTACTGGCGCAGTACGGTCATGGAGCGTACCCATTACCCAACTGCCCAGGTCCCACCATGGCAAACAAGACCCTGCGCATCCTCATCGCCGACGCCCACCCATGCCAGCGGCTGCAGCTGGAACGGTTGCTCAATGGCCTGGGCTATTACCGGATAGCCCCCGTGGAGAGCTTCGAGGAGCTGCAGCGTCTGGTGCATTGCGCCTTGCAGCCCTTTCATCTGTTGCTGGGCAATATCGAGCTGGCAAACCATGCAGGGGTTGACCTTGAGCGCTTCTGCCGGGTCAGCACGCAAATCCAGCACGCCCTGCTTTACCACTCCAGTCAATTGAGGGTGCCTTCAGTACCGGCGACCGAACGCCAGGCGGTCAGCCTGAGCCTGCCGCACGTGCCAGATAACGAGGCGCTGGAGTCGTTCATGGCGATCATCGACGCGCCACTGCTGGTCGGCAAATTGCCGCTGCCGAGTGGCATGCCGGCTGCTACGGTGCGGCCACGGCCGCGGGCCAACTTCGCGCACACGGTGTTCAACCGCTAGCGGCGCAGCGGGCAGGGCAACGGGGCCGCTATTTGTTATCCTCTTGCCCTTTGCCGATTTGCGGACCCTGCCATGACTGCCATCGATACCGCTCGCCCGCCCCGGTTCAGCCGCGGCGATCACCGGACCTTGGGCCTGGCTGCGTTGGGCGGCGCGCTGGAAATCTACGACTTCATCATTTTCGTGTTCTTTGCGCTTACCCTCAGCCAGTTGTTCTTCCCGCCCGAAATGCCGGAGTGGCTGCGCCTGCTGCAAAGCTTCGGCATCTTCGTCACCGGGTACCTGGCGCGGCCGCTGGGCGGCATCCTGATGGCGCACTTCGCGGACCACCTGGGGCGCAAGCGGGTCTTCAGCCTGAGTATTCTGATGATGGCCTTGCCATGCCTGTTGATCGGGGTAATGCCGACCTATGCCGACATCGGTTATGCCGCGCCGCTGATCCTGCTGGCCTTGCGCATCCTGCAGGGCGCGGCGGTGGGGGGCGAAGTGCCGAGTGCCTGGACCTTCGTCGCCGAACATGCGCCCACCGGGCGGCGCGGTTACGCCTTGGGCTTCCTGCAGGCCGGGCTGACCTTCGGCTACCTGCTGGGGGCGCTGACCGCGACCTTGCTGGCGCAAGTGTTCACACCGCAGGAGATCCTCGACTACGCCTGGCGCTACCCGTTCCTGCTCGGTGGGGTGTTTGGTGTGATTGGCGTGTGGCTGCGCCGCTGGCTCAGCGAAACGCCGGTGTTCCTGGCCCTGCGCGCGCGCCAGGAGCAACCGGTGAAGTTCCCGCTGCGAAGGGTACTGGGCGAACACCGCCGGGCGCTGATCCCGGCGGCGTTGCTGACCTGTGTGCTGACTTCTGCCGTGGTGGTGCTGGTGGTAATCACCCCAACGGTGATGCAGCAGCGCTTCGGCATGAGCGCCGGGCACACCTTTGCCCTCAGCAGCGTGGGGATTGTCTTCCTCAATATCGGCTGCGTGCTGGCCGGCTTGCTGGTTGACCGCGTGGGCGCCTGGCGTGCGCTGATGCTCTACAGCGTGCTGCTGCCGCTGGGCATTGGCACGTTGTACGCCAGCCTGAATGGGCAGTGGGGCATGACCTGGCTGGCCTACGCGTTGGCGGGTTTGAGTTGCGGTGTGGTGGGGGTGGTGCCGTCGGTGATGGTCGGGCTGTTCCCGGCCGAGATCCGGGTGTCGGGCATTTCCTTCACCTACAACGTGGCCTACGCACTGTGGGCCAGTACCACGCCGCTGGCGCTGATCGCGCTGATGCCGTGGAGCCCGTGGGTGTGTGTCGGGTTTTGTCTGATCATGGGTATGGTTGGGTTGCTGACGGCCCTGTATTTCGGGCGCCGTGAGCCATTGGCGTTTGCGGCAGAGCCGATGGCGATCATGTGTGGTGACAAATGATCGGGTAACGCGCGTGGGGCCTTGAGTCATCCTTCCGGGCGGGGGTTATTGGAATAACCTATTGGCCAAATTTAACCTGGAAGGTTAATTTCTCATGGAAAAGAGAACGCCTCACTGTCCGTTGGAAAGGGTAAAAGTCTTGGCTGCTGCCAGGCGCATCAGCCCTACAGGCGCTGCACTGAGAGGCGCCAGAGCCCTGGGAATGGATTATCCGGGCATGCTTGAAGTGATCTCCTGTTTGGAGCGTAGTGATTTCTACAAGAGCATGACCAGCCATATGGATCACCGCGTTTGGCAGGACGTCTATCGTCCGCTTACAGCATTTGGGTACGTTTATCTGAAAGTGTCCGTGGTAGACGACGTGCTCATCGTGTCTTTCAAGGAGTTGTAACCATGAGATGTCCAGTATGCGGCGGTGCGGAGCTTGCACCTGATGTTCAGGGGATGCCCTATAGCTATAAAGGAGAGGCGACCGTCATCCCTGACGTAAGTGGCGATTACTGTTGCGCCTGTGGTGAATGTGTACTTAGCCACGATGAAGCCATGCGTGTCAGTAACCTGATGACGGCATTCGAGCGTCAAGTCAACGCAGCTGTTGTGGATCCTTCCTTCATTGCTTCAATCCGCCGTAAGTTCGACCTCGACCAGCGTGAAGCGGGGGAAATTTTCGGGGGTGGCGTCAACGCGTTCTCCCGTTATGAAAACGGCAAGACCACACCACCCGTGGCGTTGGTGAAACTGCTCAAGCTGCTGGATCGCCATCCAGAACTCTTCGAGGAAGTGCGTACTGCCTGATTTTGGCACGTAACAAAAAGCCCCCGGCTCATGAGAACCGGGGGCTTTTTGTTACGGCAAGGGCAGGGCCTTACATGTTCGGGTAGTTCGGCCCGCCAGCGCCTTCAGGGGTAACCCAGGTGATGTTCTGGGCCGGGTCCTTGATGTCGCAGGTCTTGCAGTGCACGCAGTTCTGCGCGTTGATCTGGAAGCGCTTGTTGCCGTCTTCCTGGGTGACCACTTCGTACACGCCCGCCGGGCAGTAGCGCTGGGCCGGCTCGTCGTACAGCGGCAGGTTGCTGGCGATCGGGATGCTCGGGTCGGTCAGCTTCAGGTGGCAGGGCTGTTCCTCTTCGTGGTTGGTGCTGGAGAGGAATACCGAGCTGAGCTTGTCGAAGCTGAGCTTGCCGTCCGGTTTCGGGTAGTCGATCTTTTTCGAGTCGGCGGCCAGCTTGAGGCAGGCGTAGTCCGGCTTGGTATCGTGCAGGGTGAACGGCAGCTTGCCGCCGAACCAGTTCTGGTCCACATAGTTGAACGCGGCGCCCAGCAGCGGGCCGAACTTGTGCATGGCAGGGCCGAAGTTGCGGCTGGCGAACAGTTCTTCGTGCAGCCAGCTGGCCTTGAAGGCGCTGACGTAGCTGTTCAGCTGGTCACCGCCTTCGCTGCCGGCGATCAGGGCGTCGGCCACCGCTTCGGCGGCGAGCATGCCGGACTTCATGGCGGTGTGGCTGCCCTTGATCTTGGCCACGTTCATGGTGCCCAGGTCGCAACCGATCAGTGCGCCACCCTTGAAGACCATTTTCGGCAGCGAGTTGATACCGCCCTTGGCCAGGGCACGGGCACCGTAGCTGATGCGCTTGCCGCCTTCGAGGTACTGGCTGATCACCGGGTGGTGCTTGAGGCGCTGGAATTCGTCGAATGGCGACAGGTACGGGTTGGCGTAGGACAGGTCGACGATCAGGCCAACCACCACCTGGTTGTTTTCCAGGTGATAGAGGAACGATCCACCGGTGTTGTCCTTGGCGACCACATCCAGCGGCCAGCCGGCGGTGTGAACCACCAGGCCCTGCTCGTGTTTGGCCGGGTCGATCTCCCAGATTTCCTTCAGGCCGATGCCGTAGTGCTGGACGTCGGACTCGCTGTCGAGGTTGAAGCGCTTGATCAGCTGCTTGCCGATATGGCCGCGGCAGCCTTCGGCAAACAGGGTGTACTTGGCGCGCAGTTCCATGCCCGGGGTGTACAGGCCGTCCTTCGGGTTGCCTTCGCGGTCGACACCCAGGTCGCCGGTGACGATGCCGCGGACTACGCCGTTGTCGTCGAACAGCGCTTCCTGGGCGGCGAAGCCCGGGTAGATTTCCACGCCCAGGTTCTCGGCCTGCTGGGCCAGCCAGCGGCACAGGTTGCCCAGCGAGATGATGTAGTTGCCATGGTTGTGCATGGTTTTGGGCACGAACAGGTCAGGCACCTTGGTGGCGCTGCCGGCATCCTTGAGCACATAGATGTCGTCGCGCTTCACTTCGGTATTGAGCGGTGCGCCGAGTGCTTTCCAGTCCGGGAACAGTTCGTTCAGGGCGCGGGGTTCGAACACCGCGCCAGAGAGGATGTGGGCGCCGACTTCAGAGCCTTTTTCCACCACGCAGACGCTGATTTCGCTACCGGCTTCGGCGGCCTTCTGCTTCAGGCGGCAGGCGGCGGACAGGCCTGCCGGGCCGGCGCCGACGATGACCACGTCGAATTCCATGTATTCGCGTTCCACTGGTTCTCTCCTACTCATCAAGGCTCGTGCTGTTGCTTTGTCTTATTGGGTGCTTGCGCGCAGTGGCTCATCACGGGAGCGGAACTGTAGCTGCGCAAATGACGGACTACACCGTTTTGTCTTGGCCGCGCATTATATCTACACCACTTGGCAGGTCCAATACAAACGTTTGTTTGAATTTGCCGCAGGCCAGTAAAATCACAGGAACGCGGCTGGAGGGTGACCGATTTGCCGTATTGACCGGATGGGGTGTTACGGTCAAGATACGAGCGGTTTTACGTTCGCCGTAGGCTTGCAGCCGGGCGCAGGTACACCTCTAAAGACCAGGTGTGGAGCAGGGTTTTGCGGCCTTTGGCCGGTTTGTAGTGGAGTTTACACGCCACGACAGAAAATGACCCGTGAGTATTTGTCTCAGGAGTCCGGACAAGACTGTTCGGTCACTGTGAAGTTTGCTCGCTCCGGTACGTTTTTAGAGGTGCCCTTGTACCCACGCGCATCGCCGGGCTCAGCCCCAGGCGACTATCTATTCACCGGAGAGTAACGAGGAATCCATGAAGGTTCTTGTAGCTGTCAAACGAGTGGTCGACTACAACGTCAAGGTTCGCGTCAAGGCGGACAACTCCGGCGTCGACCTTGCTAACGTCAAGATGTCCATGAACCCCTTCTGCGAAATCGCCGTGGAAGAGGCCGTACGCCTGAAGGAAAAAGGCGTTGCGACCGAGATCGTCGTCGTTTCCGTCGGCCCGACCACCGCCCAGGAGCAGCTGCGTACTGCGCTGGCCCTGGGTGCCGACCGTGCCATCCTGGTCGAAGCCGCCGATGAGCTGAATTCGCTGGCCGTGGCCAAGGCGCTGAAAGCCGTTGTCGACAAAGAGCAGCCGCAGCTGGTCATCCTTGGCAAGCAGGCCATCGACAGCGACAACAACCAGACTGGCCAGATGCTGGCTGCGCTGACCGGCTACGCCCAGGGCACCTTCGCCTCCAAGGTCGAAGTCGCTGGCGACAAGCTGAACGTCACCCGTGAAATCGATGGCGGCCTGCAGACCGTATCGCTGAACCTGCCAGCCATCGTCACCACCGACCTGCGCCT